>DASXYS010000095.1:0-7191 GCA_036502365.1 Amycolatopsis sp. | reverse complement strand
AGGGCCGCCTGGTCGGCTACCCGGTCGACGACGCCAGCCCGGACATGTCGTTCCTGGAGCTGCTCGACGTGCTCAACGAGGGCCTCGTCGAGGCGGGCGAGCAGCCGGTCGCGTTCGACCACGACTGCCGCGAGGGCATCTGCGGCTCCTGCGGCGTGGTGATCAACGGCCGCGCCCACGGGCCGGAGCGGACCACCGCCTGCCAGCTGCACCTGCGCTCGTTCGCCGACGGCGACGTGATCGACGTCGAACCCTGGCGCGCGCGGGGTTTCCCGGTGATCAAGGACCTCGTCGTCGACCGCTCGGCCTTCGACCGGATCATCCAGTCCGGCGGTTACGTCACCGCGCCCACCGGCAGCGCCCCGGACGCCCACGCGACGCCGGTGCCGAAGCCGGACGCGGACCTCGCGTTCGACAACGCCACCTGCATCGGCTGCGGCGCCTGCGTCGCGGCCTGCCCGAACGGCTCGGCGATGCTGTTCACCTCGGCCAAGGTCGCGCACCTCAACAGCCTGCCGCAGGGTCAGCCCGAGCGGGCCCGGCGCGTGCTGGACATGGTGGACACCATGGACGCCGAGGGTTTCGGCGGCTGCACCAACAGCGGCGAGTGCGTCGCGTCGTGTCCGAAGGGCATCCCGCTGACCAGCATCGCGAACCTCAACCGCGAGTTCCTCAAGGCCTCGCGCACGTCACGGCGGTAACGCTCACTCCGCGAGCACTCGCCGCAGCCAGTTGACGCGGGACGCGCGGGCTTCGCGGGACATCGGCGCGTGCGGCACGACCTCGTCGAACCCGTGGCAGCCGCCCGGCCAGACGTGCAGCTCGGCCTGGCCGCCCGCCTGCCAGAGGCGCGACGCGTAGGCGACCGCCTCGTCGCGGAACGTCTCCACGGCGCCCACCTCGAGAAAAGCCGGCGGGAGGCCGGAAAGGTCGGCGGCGCGCGCGGGCGCGGCGTACGGGGACACGCCCTCTCCGCCCGCCGCGTCGCCGACCAAAGCCGCCCAGCCGGTGGCGTTGGAGACGCTGTCCCACGTGCCTTCGCCGACCAGTTCCGTGCTGGACGGCGTGACAGCGCGATCGTCGAGCATCGGGCAGACGAGCAGCTGGCCACACAACGCCGGGCCGCCCCGGTCGCGCGCCAGCAGCGCGGTGCCTGCCGCGAGCCCACCGCCCGCGCTGCCCCCGGCGATCACCAGCCGTTCCGGGTCGATGCCGAGTTCCTTCAGGTGGTCGCCGACCCAGCGCAGCCCGGCATGGCAGTCCTCGACGGGCGCGGGGTGCGGATGCTCGGGCGCGAGGCGGTAATCGGCGCTCACCGCGACCATCGGGATCTCCGCCATCCAGTCCAGCACCCAGTCGATCCCGGTGCGGCTGGTGCCGGCCATCATCCCGCCGCCGTGCAGGAAGTACAGGCCGGGCAACGGAATCGCCGGGTCGGTATCCTTGGGCCGCAGCACCAGCAACGGCACTTCGCCCGCGGCAATCTCCTCGACGTCGGCGCGCTGACGGATCTCGTCCAGCGACGGCGAGTGCCCGGCCGCGGTCAGCTCACGCAGCCGGCCGACCAGCTCGGGAGTGATCGACGACGGCAGCGCCGCGTTCACCGCGACCAGCGCCGCCGCGATCTCGGGGTCGAACGGGGGATGCGGCATCGGGCGCTCCTTCGCGGGTAGGCCACGGCCACGTTAAGGGCCCGAGGTGCGGTGGGGACAGCCGTCGCGTGGCGGCTTTTTCCCGCCATGCGGCGGTTCAGCGGTTGCGTCGCAGCAGCCGCAGCGCCAGGGCGATGGTCAGCCGAGTCCGGCCCGCAGGTGTGGTGACGGCGTAACCCAGCCGGTGTTCCAGCAGCTCGACGCGACTCTGCAGGGTCGAGTGGTGGACGTGCAGCACCCCGGCCGCGCCACGAAGGCTCGATTCCGCCGCGACGGCGGTGAGCGTCGCCAGCGCCCAGGAGTACGCCGACGTCACCCGCTCCAGCCCCGTGACCTCGGCCACCGCCGACGGGGAGTCGCACCCCTCGGCCAGCGCCGGCAGGCCGCCCAGGGTCGTCGTGTCCACATGGGACGGACCTGGGGCGCCGGTGAGCCGCAGCCCGATCCGGGCTTGCTGATAGGACAACGGCAGTTCCCGCACCCCGACAACCGGCCCGGTCGCCGACCGCTCCCCGCGCCGAAGCCGAGGCTGGGTCGCTGGTCCGATCGTCACCTCGACGTCGCCGAGCCGCACTGCCCACGACTGGTGCACGGCTGTGCCTGCAACCTCAGCCACACCCGGCGCCGCCGCCCGCGACTGCTGCCCCGCTGTGCCCGCAACCGCACCCAGGCCTCCGGCCCGCGACTGCCCGGCCGCAAGCCCCACTGCCGTCCCCGCACCGCCCTGCTCGGCCGCCGCGTGCCCAGCCGCCACGGTCACCACGAACTCGCCGTCCACCGCGAGCCCCAGCCGCCGGGCGGCGGCCACTCGTGCGGCCTCCCCGGCGCCCGCGTCCAGCAGCAGCTCCACCGCACCCGGGTCCACTTCGGACACTCCGGTCCCGGTGCGATCCAGGACGATGCCCGCCGTGGCGGCCAGGCGGTCGAGCACCACGCGGTCGAACTCGGCGTCGCCGGGTGGCGAGCGATCCAGCCAGGTGACGGCGCCCTCGTGTCCCGGCACCGGAACCACCACGCCGCCGGGCCCACTACTGCGCCCACCACTGAGCCCGCTGCCGGGCCCGCGATCGGCACGGCGTCCGTCCGGCTCCACCCGGACCAGCAGCCGTCGCGCCGGGACCGCGAGGCCCGCCGGGCAGCCGGCCAGCACGGCGGCCGTCCGCACGGTCGCCTCAAGGCCGGCGCGCGCCTCCACCAGCGCGTCGAAATGGGCGACCACCTGTAACGCCGCCCCGGCGCCGGGGTCGACCGCCTGCATCCGCCCGGCCAGTTCACGCACGTCGTCCAGCTTAGAGAACGTCAGCGCCGGAGCAGCGCGTCCAGCAGCAGGCCGACGAGCCGGGCCGACTGCTCCGGGCTGCCGGCCTGGCCCGCGGACTGGGCGATGCCGCTCATGAACAGCAGCACGTCGTCCGAGGTGAGGTCCGTGCGCAGGCTCCCGTCCTCGGCGCCGGCGGCCAGCAGGGTGCCGACGGCCTCGCTCAGCAGAGCGCGGCTGTCCGCGTACGGATCGGTCCCGGAGGCGATCACCGCGTTCAGCGCCTGGGCCATGCCGTACTTGGCCGTGGCGTAGGCGACGAAGTGCTCCATCCACGCCTGCATGGCTTCGGCGGCCGTCCGGCCGGGCAGCAGTTCGGCGGCCTTCTCGCACACCATCGTGAGCCGGCGCTGGTAGGCCGCGTCGATCAGGGCCTCCCGCGTCGGGAAGTGGCGGTAGAGCGTGCCGACCCCGACGCCCGCCCGCTTGGCGATGACCGCCGGCGCGGCGTCCAGCTCCTGCTCGGCGAAGACCTGCGCGGCGACCTCCAGCAGGTGTTCCCGGTTCTGCCGGGCGTCGCTCCTGGTCCGGCGGGGTGGTGGGGGCATGCGGGTTCCTTCGGCGGGCAGGCACGGTTGCGTTCCGGAACGGATTCCGTTTAAGCTGAAACGGAACAGATTCCGCAACCACTCTAGCCGAGGACACCTCATGCCCCCACTCGCGGACAAGCCCGTGCGCCACTGGTTCATCACCGGGGCCTCCGGCGGCCTGGGCCGTCAGCTCACCGAACACGCCCTCCGCCAGGGCGACCGCGTCACCGCGACCGTCCGCCGCCCCACGGCGCTGGACGATCTGCGTGCCGAACACGGCGACCGGCTGGCCGTGGAGGTCCTCGACGTCACCCACCCGTCCGACATCGACGCGGTCACCGGCCGGGTCATCGCGGCCGGCCCGGTCGACATCGTGGTCAACAACGCCGGCTACAGCGTCATGGGCGCCACCGAGGAGATGACCCACGAGCAGGTCGAGCACCAGCTCGAAACCCTGCTGCACGCGCCGATCCGGATCACCAGGGCGTTCCTGAAGCCGATGCGCGAACAGGGCGGCGGCCGGATCATCCAGATCTCCAGCATGGGCGGCCAGATGGGCGCCCCCATCTCCAGCGCCTACCACGCCGGCAAGTGGGGACTCGAAGGCTTCACCGAGGGCGTCAGCCGCGAGGTGGCCGGGTTCGGCATCCGCTTCACCATCGTCGAGCCCGGCGGCACCAGCACCGGCTTCCTCTCGGCCCTGAACTACACCACCGAAACGGACGTCTACCGCGACACCCCGGTCGGCGAGATGCGGCGCTGGCTCCTGAGCGACCCCAGCCTCACCGGTGATCCGGCGAAGGTCGCCGCCGCCGTCTACGACACCACGCGGCTCGCGGTGCCACCCTTGCGACTCACTCTGGGCGCCGACTCCTACGACGCCGTCCACGCCGCCCTCACGGAGCGCATCGGCGAACTCGAGGCCCAGAAGGACCTCGCCGCTTCGGTCGCCTTCGCTGACTGAGTGGTCGGCTCCGGAGGTCCGTCGGGGCGTGCTCGGGCCGACGTCTCACGGCCGCCCGTCCATCAGACGATGGACGAGCGGCCCGAGGCGGCGATCCGGCCGAGCTCCTCCGTCGGATACGGGATCTGCCTGCTCTCCAGCTGGAACTTGCGGTAGAAGTCCGTCATCACCGCGGCGAGCGGCGCGTGGTCGGTGAGGATCGCCGCGACCTGCGGCGGAATCCCCTTCAGACGCTCGCCCTGGGCGCAGGCGCGCACGAACGCGCTGCGCTCCTCCCCCCGGTACCCGTACAGGGCGGTGACCAGCCAGATCACCAGATGTGTGACGGAGTAGCAGCGGTCGTAGGTCTGGTGTCCGGCGAAGAAGCCCGCCTCTTCCTCCGACAGGTCGAACTCCGACGAGATCGCGAGACCGCAGTCCGCGAAGAACAGGCGTTCACCGTCGGTCAGGATGTTCTGGAAGTGGGCATCGAAGTGCAGGAGACCGCGGGCGTTCATGAACGAGGTCCCGGCCCGCAGTTGCCTCACGACCATGGCGCAGGCCCGCTCGGCCGCCTCGTCGCCGGCTTTGACCTGGACGCCCAGCCAGTCATGCAGATTCTGCGGGATGTACTCGAGGAACAGCGCGATGCTCGCCGAGGCATCCCGCACCGCCTCGATCCGCCGGCGCACCGCCGATCCGCCGCCCCAGTAGGCGACAGCCTTCTCCACATCGGCCAGTTCCTCGGGAAGCGACTGCCCTGGGTGCGGCAGGACCCGCCAGTGGTACGTCAGCGGGAAGCCCTCATCGTCCCCTGCGAGCACCCAGTTCGTCGTCATGGTGTGCACGGCCAGCTCCCTCCAGGCCCCGAAGCCCGGCCCCCCGATGATCCCGACACCGAGATGGGAGAAGGGAGGAAGGCCGAACAGGTTCGCCGTGGACCGAGGTTCTCCGGCTGCCGTTCCAGATCGGTCAGCGGCACCCGCTTGACGAAGACCGGGGTCCCGCCGACCTCCAGCAACGCCGTTGCCCCGCCGATACCGGATCCCACCGGCTCAGCCGCCTCCACGAGGTCGCGCAGCTCGAGATCACTGCACCGGGCCAGCGCCGTGGAGACGGCGCTGTGCGCCGCCAGCCGCGCATCGCGCGACATGTCACCGTTCTCGACGACCGCCTTCACGGGGGCAACAACCTCTCTGAGACGCCTTTTCGGCTGCACTGTACGTGAGGAGGAGAACAAGATCGGGCGAGCGCGATGCCTCGGAAAACCACCACTGCAAACCACCACTGCAAGCCACCACTGCGCGGCGGCTCGGAACCGGACAAGCTCGCAGCGGCCGGAAAAACACGCGCGCCCGCCTCCCCCGGCTCGCTAACGTCCCGCCATGGGTGTCTTCGCACTGATCCGGATCCGCTGCTCCTGAGCGGCGGATCCGGCTCTCCGTTCGGCCTGCTCCGCCGCACTCCGGCCCCAGCCGGTGCGGCTGCTCGTGCTGCCCGGCTCCACCTCGTACCACCGCTCCACCTCGTACCACTGCTCCACCTCGTACCACTGTGGAGTGCACACCCATGCCGGCTGTCCCGTCCGTCGGCGGACGCCACGAACTCGGCCAGAACTTCCTGTTCGACCCCAACACCATCACCACGATCTGCGCAGCCGTCCGAGCCACGACCGGCCCGATCGTCGAACTCGGCCCCGGCGACGGCGCGCTGACCGTCCCGCTGAGCCGATCCGGCCGGGTCATCACCGCGGTCGAGCTGGACCCGCGCCGTGCCCGCCGGCTGGCCGCGCGGACCGGCGGCAACGTCACGGTCGTGACCGGAGACCTGCTGCGCCACCGCTTTCCCCGCGAACGGCACACGGTCGTGGGCAACATCCCCTTCCCCTCACCACCGCGACCCTGCGCCGCCTGCTCGACCAGTCCACTTGGGACACTGCCGTGCTGCTGGTGCAGTGGGAGGTCGCCCGGCGTCGCGCGGGGATCGGCGGAGCCACGCAGCTGACCGCCGCCTGGTGGCCGTGGTACGAGTTCGCGGTGCTGGCGCGGGTGCCGGTGCGCGCGTTCCGCCCGGTGCCGGCGGTGGACGGCGGGGTGCTGACCCTGCGCCGCCGTCCCTCGCCACTGGTCGCGGAATGCGGGCCGTATCACCGCCGCACAGTGGGCGTCGCTCTGGCGCTTGGTGAACGAAGCTCAGTGATCGCTGCGGGTGTTCAGCCGCGCGGCCTGGCGCATCAGGTGGTCGCGCTCGGCGAGGTTCGGCGCTTTCTCCGCCGCCTCGACGTAGAGCCGCGCCGCCTTCGCCAGGTCCCCGTCGCGCTCGTGGAGGTAGGCCGCCACCGCGGTGTGGCGGGGCAAGGTGTCGTGCAGTTCCGCGAGCGCTGCCAGCCCGGCGCGCGGCCCGTCCGCCTCGCCGACGGCCACCGCGCGGTTGAGCCGGACGACCGGGCTGTCGGTCAGGCGCACGAGTTCGTCGTACCACTCGACGATCTGCACCCAGTCGGTCTCCCCGGCGGTCGGCGCGTCGGCGTGCAGCGCCGCGATGGCGGCCTGGGCCTGGAACTCGCCCAGCCGGTCGCGGGCGAGGACCGCTTGCAGGATCTCGACACCCTCGGCGATCGACGCGGTGTCCCACCGGCCGCGGTCCTGCTCGGCGAGCGGCACCAGGCTGCCGTCGGGCGCGATCCGCCCGGCACGCCGGGCGTGGTGGATCAGCATGAGGGCCAGCAGTCCCGCGACCTCGGGGTGG
>DASXYS010000094.1:0-15554 GCA_036502365.1 Amycolatopsis sp. | reverse complement strand
TCCCCGCACGGTCGCGTCATGACCATCCCCCGGATCCGCTGGCTGGTGACCGGTGTTGTCCTCCTGGCCGCCTTCGTCGCGCTCGGCCTGACGGTCGACCGGCAGCCGCTGGGGCTGGACCAAGCCGTCGCGGATGCGTTGCGCGGGCAGGATTCCCAGCCCGCGGGGCTGGTCGCCGGGGTGGTCACGAACGTGCTGGGCCCGGTCCTCCCCATCGTGGTCGGCGTGGCGCTGGTCGCGCTCGCCCTGCGCGACCGCGCGCACCTGCCGCTGTACCTGAAACTCGCGGCCGTCCTCGTGCTGTGCCGGCTGACCAGCGCGGTGTTCAAGCCCGTTTTCCTGCGGCAGCGGCCACGCGAGTACCCGGACCTCAGCTACCCGAGTGGACACGTCGTGTCGGTCGGATCGGCCGCGCTGGTGGTCGTATTGCTCGCGGCCTGGCTCGCGCCGCGGCTGACCGGGAGGGCGATCGCGGCCGGCGCGGCGGCCACTGTGCTCGCGGCCGCCTGCCGGATCGTGCTGGGGGTGCACTGGGTGACCGACACCGTCGGCGCGGCGCTGGCGGTGCTCGGCGTCGGGCTGGTGTCAGCGAGCGCACTCCGGCTCCTGCCCGTTTCCGGCCGGGACGGGCGTAGCCTCGACGCGTGAGTTCTTCGAGCCCTTCCTGCCGTGCCGCCAGCGAACCCGTCGACGTCCGGGAGCTCGGCACGATCGCGTACACCGAGGCCTGGGACCTGCAGCGCGAGGTCCTCACCGCGCGCGCCGACGACACCGGCCCGGACACGTTGCTGCTGCTGGAACACCCTTCGGTGTACACCGCCGGCAAGCGCACCGAGCCCGCCGACCGGCCCGCCGACGGCACCCCGGTGATCGACGTCGACCGAGGCGGCAAGATCACCTGGCACGGGCCGGGCCAGCTGGTCGGCTACCCGATCCTCAAGCTCGACGACCCGATCGACGTCATGCACTACGTGCGGCGCCTGGAAGAGGCCCTGATCGTGGTGTGCGAGCGGCTCGGTGTGCGCACCGGCCGCGTCGAGGGCCGCAGCGGCGTGTGGATCCCGGCCGACGACCGCGGGATCGAGCGCAAGATCGCCGCCATCGGCATCCGCGTGCAGCGCGGCGTCACCATGCACGGCTTCGAGCTGAACTGCAACGCCGACCTGTCCGCCTTCGACGCGATCGTGCCGTGCGGCATCCGCGACGCCGGCGTCACGTCACTCTCGGCGGAGCTGGAGCGCGACGTCACCGTCGAAGAGGTGCTGCCGATGGCGCGCGAGGCCGTGCTGGCCGCGCTCGAAGGCGAGCTGCCGGTGAACGACGACCGCTGGCTGCCGCGCCCGGCGGCGCCGAAGGCCCCCGGCGTCACCTTCGCCCTGCAAAACTGACTCGTGAGTGGCTATGCCGGTTAGAACCGTCATAGCCACTCACGAGGGGCTTACAGCTGGGAGGCGACTTCGGCCGCGATGAACTCGATGTGGTCGAGGTCGGCGAGGTCCAGCACCTGCAGGTAGAGCCGGGTGATGCCGGTCTTCTCCCGCCACTGCCCGATCCGGTCGACGACCTCGGCGGCGGTCCCGGCCAGTCCGTCGGCGCGCAGCTGGCCGAGGTCACGGCCGATGGCCCCGGCCCGGCGTGCCACCTCGGCGTCGTCGCGGCCGATCGCCACGGTCAGCGCAACCGACCGCAGGATCTCCTTCGGGTCACGCCCGATCGCCTCGGCCGCGGCGTCGACGCGGGCGAACTGCGCGGACACCGTCTCCTGGTTGGCGAACGGCAGGTTGAACTCGTCGGCGAAGCGGGCCGCCAGCTCCGGCGTCCGCTTCTTGCCGCCGCCACCGATGATGACCGGCGGCGCGGGCGACTGCGCGGGCTTCGGCAGCGCCGGCGAGTCCACGAGGGTGTAGTTCTTGCCGGAGAACGAGTACTTCTCCCCCACCGGCGTCTTCCACAGCCCGGTGATGATCTCCAGCTGCTCGGCGTAGAGGTCGAAACGCTCCTTGAGCGGCGGCAGCGTCAGGCCATACGCGGTGTGCTCGGCGTCGAACCAGCCCGAGCCGAGGCCGAACTCGATCCGGCCGCCGGACATCTGGTCCACCTGCGCGATGGAGATCGCGAGCGGGCCCGGGTGCCGGAACGTGGCGGCGGTCACCAGCGTGCCCAGCCGCACCCGGCTCGTCTCGCGGGCCAGCCCGGCCAGGGTGATCCACGCATCGGTGGGGCCGGGCAGCCCGTCGCCGCCGCCCATCGCCAGGTAGTGGTCGCTGCGGAAGAAGGCGTCGTAGCCGGCGACTTCGGTCGTCTTGGCCACGCGCAGCAGATCGTCGTAGGAAGCGCCCTGCTGGGGCTCGGTGAAGATCCTCAAGTCCATGGCCGCCAGCCTACTGTGCAGTTTGTTGCCAATCCGGCTACAGCCACGGCGGAAACGGGTCCCTGCAAGCGGATCGGCTGCAGCCCGTATCCGCCTACTTCCGGCCGGATTGGCAATCAGCTCGCGGCAGGCTGCTCACCGGTGTCTCCGGGCTGCCGGATCCGCAGCAGCATGCGCACGATGACGTCCTGGATCTCGCCGCCGACCTTCTTCGGGTCGGCCGCACTGGCGATTTCCGTGGCCGCACTGGAAAGCGCGCCGAACAGCAGCCGCGCGGTCACGTCCACGGGCACCGGCTCCACCTCGCCGGCGTCCACAAGGGACTGGAGGGCCGAGCGGACCAGGCCGAAGCTGCACTGCTCCTCGGCCTCCCGCCAGCGCTCCCAGCCCATCACCACCGGCGCCTCGTGGATGGCGATCCGCTGGTACGCCGGGTCGAGGCAGCTCCTGATGAACGCGTTCAGCCCGCCGAGCGCCCGATCCCACGGCGTGCCGGGGCCGGTCATGATCTTCTCGAGCCGGTCGTAGACCAGGCTTTCCACCGATTCGAAAGCGGCTTCGAACAACGCCTGCTTTCCGCTGAAATGGTGGTACAGCGCGCCTTTGGTGACGCGGGCACGCTTGGCGACCTCGTCGAGCGAGGTACCCGCGTAGCCGCGCTTGGTGAACAGCTCGACGGCGGAGTCGACCAGCGCGGAGCGGGTCGACTCCGAATAGTCGAGACGTCGGGACCTCATTGTCGGCACGCTCACAACCTTACGCCGGGGGAGTCTCTCCATACCCATGGTATGTTCGTGCCGTCAGGTCCGTACCGGGAGTATGCCGCAAACCTGCGGTATGGCCAGGGTCACGGAAGGGGAGCCAACACATGAGCTGGACCGACTTCTACCGACGCCGGGAAATCCTCGAAGCCGCCATCCGCCACGCGGGGCGCGCACCCGGCGAACCGCTGACGCTGGAGGAGATCCCCGGCGCAGCCGACGCCTTCGGCAGTGAAGAGAACCTGCTGCTGGCGATGCACTACAAGTGGAGCCAACTGCTCGGCGGCCACCTGCGCGCCGAGTTCGCCGACCCGGCCGATGCCGCGGCCGAAAGCGTCGACAGCGACCAGGTCGAAGCCGTCGTGCGGGCGTGGCGCCGGACGCAGTCCGAGAACGAGGCGCTGCGCGCGGTCCTCGACGGCGCGCAGACGCGGTACCCGGCGCTCGCCCGGCAGCACGAGGGTGAGCTGCGGATGCTGGCGATCACCTCCGGTCTCGCGGAGCCCGGGGAACCGTCCGAGGAGATCACCAAGATCGGGCGCACGCTCGACGCGCTGGTGCGCGCCGGCGACGCCGGCCCGGTCCGCCGCCGCAGCCCGATGGGCCACCTGATGCGCCTGCTCGCACCCAGTGCGTGAGGTGTAGTTAGGTAGACCCATGGACCAGCGCTGGACCGAGGCCGACATCGCCGACCAGGCCGGCCGGACGGTGGTGGTCACCGGCGCCAACTCGGGCCTCGGCCTGCGTACCGCCGAAGTGCTCGCCGGCCGCGGCGCGCGGGTGCTGCTCGCGTGCCGCTCGGCCGAGCGGGGCGCCACCGCGCTGGCACGGGTGCGCTCGGTCGCGTCCGGCGCCGCGCCGGAGCTGGTGACGCTGGACCTGGCCGACCTGGCCTCGGTGCACGCGGCCGCCGCGGCCGTCCGCGAGCTGACCGGCGACGCCCTCGACGTGCTGATCAACAATGCCGGCGTGGTGGCCACCGCCCGCGGCAAGACCGCCGACGGCTTCGAACTGCAGCTCGGCACCAACCACCTGGGCCACGCGGCGCTGACCTGGCTGCTGATGCCCGCCCTGCGCGGCGGCATCGGCGCCCGCGTCGTCACGCTCTCGAGCATCGCCGCGATCGGCGCGCGGATCCGCCTGGACGACCCGAATTTCGAGCACCGCCACTACAACCCGGCGACGGCGTACCGGCAGGCGAAGCTCGCCAACCAGGTCTTCGCGCTGGAGCTGGACCGGCGGCTGCGCGTCGAGGGCTCGAAGGTGCTGAGCGTCCTCGCGCACCCCGGCTACACCGCGACCGGGCTGAGCATCGGCATGGCCCGCACGTACGGCAACCGGGCCGCCCGCACGGCCATCCTGGCCATCCACCACGCGGGCGAGTTCCTGCTCTCCCAGAACGTCAGCCTCGGCGCCCTGCCGGAGCTGTACGCCGCCACCGCCCCCGACATCCAGGGCGGCGACTACATCGGCCCCCGCGGCCTCGGCGGCGTGCACGGCTACCCCACGAAGGTGCGGCCGGTGCGGGCCGCCGGCAACCCCGTCACCGGCCCCGCCCTGTGGGACCTGACGGCCGGCTTGACGGGCGTCACCCCCGACCCGCGCTAGGCGATCACCCGGGCCGCCCGGGCGTACTGTGGAAGCCGTGACTGCTGCACCTGAAGGGCGGAAGTTGTTGCGGCTGGAGGTCCGTAACAGTGAGACGCCGATTGAGAAGAAGCCGTCGTGGATCAAGACTCGGGTGCGGATGGGTCCTGAGTTCACCGAGTTGAAAGGTTTGGTGCGCCGGGAGGGTTTGCACACGGTCTGTGAGGAGGCGGGTTGTCCCAACATTTATGAGTGCTGGGAGGACCGGGAGGCCACGTTCTTGATCGGTGGTGACCAGTGCACCCGCCGGTGTGATTTCTGTCAGATCGACACCGGTAAGCCGTCGGCTCTGGATCGCAGTGAGCCCCGGAAGGTCGCGGAGTCGGTGCAGGCCATGGGTTTGCGCTACTCGACGGTGACCGGTGTGGCTCGTGACGATCTCGATGATGGTGGTGCCTGGCTGTATGCGGAGACGGTCCGCCAGATCCACGAGCTCAACCCCGGTACCGGTGTCGAGTTGCTGATCCCGGACTTCAACGCCGACCCCGCCCAGCTGGCGGAGGTGTTCGGTTCGCGGCCGGAAGTCTTGGCCCACAACGTGGAGACGGTGCCGCGGATCTTCAAGCGGATCCGTCCCGGTTTCCGGTACGCACGGTCGTTGGAGGTCATCACCCGGGCTCGTGAGGCCGGGTTGGTGACGAAGTCGAACCTGATCCTCGGCATGGGCGAAACCCCGGACGAGGTCACTGCCGCCATGCGGGACCTGGTCGACGCCGGGTGCGAAATCCTGACGATCACCCAATACCTGCGGCCGTCTCCGCGGCATCACCCGGTGGACCGGTGGGTGAAGCCGGAGGAGTTCGTCGAGCATTCCACGACCGCGGAGTCGTTGGGGTTCGCGGGTGTGATGGCGGGTCCGCTGGTCCGCTCCTCCTACCGCGCGGGCCGCCTGTACGCGCAGACCAAGGCCCACCGCGGCGAAACCCTCCCGGACAACCTCTCCCACCTCGCAGAGCAGGGTCCGGCCGCACAAGAGGCCAGCTCCCTGCTCACCAGATAAGGGGCACGATCAATGGCGATCAGCGTCTTCGACCTGTTTTCCGTCGGCATCGGGCCGTCCAGCTCGCACACCGTCGGCCCGATGCGCGCCGCCCGGACCTTTGTGGACGGTCTCGCCGAAGAAGGCACCCTGGGCAGCGTGGCCCGGGTGCAGGCGGAGCTGTTCGGTTCGCTCGGCGCGACCGGCTTCGGCCACGGCAGCGACAAGGCCGTGCTGCTCGGGCTGTCCGGTGAACGGCCGGAGGAGATCAACACCGACACGGTGCCGTCAAAGGTGGCCGCGATCCGCGAGTCCGGCCGGCTTCTCGTGCGCGGTGAGCACGAGGTCGTGTTCGTCGAGGACACCGATCTGACCATGCACCGGCGCAAGTCGCTGCCGGCGCACCCCAACGGAATGGTGTTCCGCGCCTTCGACGCCGAGGGCGGGCTGCTGCGCGAGCGCACCTATTACTCGGTCGGCGGCGGGTTCGTCCGGGACGAGTCCTACGAGACGGACGCGGTGTTCGTCGAGGACTCGACTCCGGTGCCGTATCCCTTCCGCACCGGCGCCGACCTGCTGAAGCACTGCGCCGACACGGGTCTGCCGGCCAGCGAGATCATGATGTGCAACGAGCTGTCCTGGCGTTCGCGTGACGAGGTGCGGTCCGGGCTGCTGGCGATCTGGGCCGTGATGGCCGAGTGTGTCGAAAACGGCTGCGCCCACGAGGGTGTGCTGCCCGGTGGGCTGAAGGTGCCTCGTCGGGCGAAAGCCTTGCACGACAAGCTGATCGCCGAAGACGGCGTGGGCGACCCGCTGTACGCGATGGACTGGGTGAGCCTGTACGCGCTGGCCGTCAACGAGGAGAACGCCGCCGGTGGCCGCGTGGTGACCGCGCCGACCAACGGCGCCGCCGGCATCATCCCCGCCGTGCTGCACTACTACCAGCGCTTCATCCGCGGCTCGTCGGATGACGGCATCGTCACGTTCCTGCTCACCGCGGGCGCGATCGGCTCGATCCTCAAGCAGACCGGGTCGATCTCGGGCGCCGAGGTCGGCTGCCAGGGTGAGGTCGGCTCGGCCTCGGCCATGGCGGCGGCCGCGCTGACCGAGGTGCTGGGCGGCTCGCCGGCGCAGGTGGAGAACGCCGCCGAGATCGGCGTCGAGCACCACCTGGGCCTGACCTGCGACCCGGTCGGCGGCCTGGTGCAGATCCCGTGCATCGAGCGCAACGCGGTCGGCGCGTCCAAGGCGATCCATGCCGCCCGCATGGCCATGCGCGGCGACGGCAGCCACGTGGTCACCCTGGACAAGGCGATCAAGACGATGCGCGAGACCGGCGCGGACATGAGCGTGAAGTACAAGGAGACAGCGCGCGGCGGCCTGGCCGTCAACGTGATCGAGTGCTGATTTCCTTGTCCTGAAAGGGTTTCAGTGGGCCGGGCTGGCGGTGAGCCGCAGCCCGGTCTCCACCAGGAACCAGCCGAGGCGTTCCTTCGGGGTGCGGCGGCGCGGCCGGTGACGCCGTCCGGCGGCCGCGCGGAGTTCGGCCTGGCGGTCGTGGACGAACTGCTCGGTGAAGACGTGGTGCAGCATGGTGGTTTCCCCAGTTCTGGCTGTCACTGCTCGGATTCTGGACGGGCGGTGCGCGGGAATGCCGCCCAGTGCGTGACCACGGAGTCGTCGCCGGGTTGCGGGTCGCGGCGGTACTTTTCGATCAGCGCGTGCGCCTCTTCGCTCATCGCCAGCGCTTCGTCGGGGGTCAGGGAGAGCCGGACGTTGTTGAACATCGCCTTGTCGGCCCAGCGGTCGATCCATTGCGGCAGCTCGGAAATGAACCGCGCCTCGTCCCGGTAGCGCTGCTCGACGACCTGGTGCAGGTACGTCGTGACCGGGCCGGCCAGCTCGGGGTCGTCGAGGAAGTCCGCCGAGTGCAGCGTGGTCGAGTCCTGGGCCGGTTTCCACCAGCGTTCGCGCTTGGAACCGCGTTCGGTGTCTTCGGTGACCAGGCCCGCGTCGGCGAGCTGGCGCAGGTGCCACGACGTGGTGCCGGAACTCTCCCCGACGCGCTTGCCGAGGCCGGTGGCCGTGGCCGGGCCGTCCTCCTCCAGCAGGTCGAGCAGCCGGATCCGCAGCGGATGGGCCACGGCGCGCAGCGTCTTCGCGTCGAGGATCCGCTGTTTCCGGCCGGTGCTGTCCGAGGTCATGCCACCACCGTAGACCACAGAGAGTTCTCTGCAAAGAGTTCTCTGCAATTGAGTGAGCGCGGGCGTCTCGTCCGTCCGGCCTAGACTCGGGGCGTGGAGTCGACGTCGGTGGTGAGCGCGGGGGAAGCACTGTTCCGTCCCGTGCGCGCCGGCAACGCCTTCGAAGAGACCGTGGAGCGGCTGCTCCAGTCCATCCGGCTCGGGGTGGTCGGCGCGGGGGAGCGGCTGCCGTCCGAGCGGGAGCTGGCCGAGCGGCTCGGCGTCAGCCGGGTGACGCTGCGGGAGGCGATCCGCGCGCTGGCCGACGCCGGGTACGTCGAGTCGAGGCGCGGGCGTTACGGCGGCACGTTTGTCAACCAGAGCCTGCCGGAACCCGCCGAGGGCAGCCCCGGGGACGTGGACGCCGCGGCGTTCGAGGACGCGCTCTGCCTGCGTCACGTGCTGGAGACCGGGGCCGCCGAGGCCGCCGCCGCGCGCACGCTCAGCCCGGCCGACCGCCGCCACCTCACCGTCACGCTCGGCGAGGCCGCGACCGCCGGACTGGCCGACTACCGGCGCAAGGACTCCCGGCTGCACCTCGCGATCGCCGAGGTCACCGCGTCCGGCTCGCTGACCACCGCGATGGCCGACGCCCGCACGCGCGTGAACCAGCTGCTCGACCGGATTCCACTGCTGGAGCCCAATCTGGAGCACTCGAACGCCCAGCACGCGGCGATCGTCGACGCGATACTGGCGGGCGACCCGGTGGCCGCGCGCCAGGCGATGGCCGAGCACATCGAGGGCACCGCGTCACTGCTGCGCGCCTTCCTCGCGTGAATTTTTCACCGACCCCGCAGAACCTTTTTCCCCGGCCACTCGTCGTCCATTCGTGGAAGCCGCGACGGATGGAGCTGCCGAAAGTGATCCGACCGACCCCGAGGACCGCACTGACGATTCCCGCGCGCCCCGTCGTCGCATGTGGCGCAAGATCCGCCGGGTCGTCTACTGCGTTTCCGGGATAGGCGTCGGCCTGCCGCTGATCGCGTTCTGGATCGCCTACCTGCTGCTGGACGTCCGCAGCCCGCAGGACGTGCTCGCCTCGCTGAACAAAACGGTGGTGCTGAAGTACTCCGACGGCAGCGAACTGCTCAAGGTCCCGCCGGCCGAGGGCGATCGCCTGTTCGTGCCGTATGCGAAGGTGCCGGAGAAGCTGCGCGACGCGATCATCGCGACCGAGGACCCGACATTCTGGGACAACGCCGGCTTCGACCCCACCGGCATCGGCCGCGCGTTCCTGACCGGCGTCGGCGGCGGCTCCGGCATCACGCAGCAGTACATCAAGAAGTCGACCGGTGACGACGACGCCACGATCGGGCGCAAGCTCGAGGAGCTGGTGCTCGCCACGAAGATCACGCAGCAGCAGGGCAAGGAGCAGATCTTCGAGAGCTACGTCAACATCATCTCGTTCGGCCGCGGCACGTTCGGCCCGGCGGCGGCGATGAACGCGTACTTCGGCCGGAACCTCGACGACAGTATGACCTGGAGCGAGGCCGCCTTCCTGGCCGGGATGATCCAGTCGCCCTCGGTGCACGACCCCGCGGTGTCGGGCGACGCGCACGCGGCCAAGCGCTGGGATTACGTGCGCAACAAGGTCGTGGAGCGTGGTTACGTCAAGGGCGCGGATGCCGCGGCGATGGCGTACCCGGGCGCGGAGATCCAGGCGCCTTCGGAGACGCGCGCGAGCCGGCTGACCTACGACGAGTACCACGTCAAACAGCAGGTGCTCGCCGAGCTTGAGCAGGACGGCTTCCCGCTTTCCCGGCTGCAGCAAGGAAACCTGACCGTGCAGACGACACTGGACCGCGGGGCGCAGGCCGCCGCGCGCTCGTCACTGGCCGACCGGCTGAAGGGTGAGCCCAAGGAGTTCCGCGGCGGGCTGGTGTCGGTCGACCCGTCGACCGGCGCGGTGCGCGCGTACGACGGGGGCGACAACGGCGTCCGCGACTACGCCGGTTCGGAGCACGCGGCGGGCTCCGCGTTCTACCCGTTCACCCTCGCCGCCGGGCTGCGTCAGGGAATCTCGCCCGACCAGCCGGTGGCGGCGCCGGATCGGGTCAGCTTCCTCGGCGAGGAGTTCGTCTACCCCGACCGCTGCGCCAAACCCTGCACCCTGCGCGGCGCCATGGCCTCGGGCGCGGACGCCCCGTTCATCGAGCTGGCCGGCAAGGTCGGGCCCGACGCACTGAGCGCGACGGCGCGGGACGCCGGGATCCCAGCGACCATCGACGGCGCGCCGACGCTGCGGGAAAAGGACGGTTACCTGATCGGCTCGGGCATCGCCGTCGGCCGGTACCCGTTGCGGCCGCTGGACTTGGCCGGCGCGTACGCGAGCTTCGCCGACGGCGGCCTGCGCACCACGCCGCACCTGGTGGAGAAGGTCCTCGACCAGAACGGCGAAGTCGTGTGGCAGCACGACAACACGGCCAAGCCCGCCTTCGACGCCGACCCGGACGTGAGCAAGCGCATCGCCGACGGCGTGACCGGCGTGCTCCAGACCGCCTTGCCCGACGGCCGCCCCGCCGCGCTGCGCACGGGCGAGTTCCAGCACGGCGACTCCACCGACAACCAGGACGGCTGGGCGATCGGCTACACCCCGCAGCTCGCGACGGCCGTGTGGATCGGCTCCGACGACGACCGCCGGCTGTTCGACGCCAAGGGCGCCAAGCTGGTCGGCGCGACCGTGCCGGCCGACGTCTGGCGGGCCTTCATGACCCAGACGCACAAGTCGCTGCCGGTCCGCTGGAACTCTTCGGTCCTGCCACCGGCGGGGAAACTCGTCGAGCGGCGTCCCGGCTCCTGAGACGTCCGTGAGTGGCCGGCCGGAACCGGCCACTCACCGGTCATCAGCGGACGCGGGCGAGCACGAACCCGTCGTAACCCTTGCTGCCGACGGTTTGCACGGCCGTGGCGTCGAGCCGGTCGTCGCCCTTCATCGCCTCGAGCATCCCCCGCACACCCCGGACGGAGGCGTCGGAGCCGGCTTCGTCGACCACGGCGCCGCCACGCACGACGTTGTCGACCACGATCGTCGTGCCGGGCCGCGAGAGTTCGACCGCGGCGGCGAGGTACCCGGGCAGGTTGACCTTGTCGGCGTCGATGAAAATGAAATCGAACGGCCCGGTCAGCCCGGGCAGCGTCTCCAGCGCGGCGCCGACGCGGATGTCCACCACGTCCTCGCCGAACCCCGCGCGGTCGAGGTTCGCGCGCGCGACCTTCGCGTGCCTCGGCTCGTATTCACAGGTCACGAGCTTGCCTTCAGGCGGCAACGCGCGGGCGAGCCAGATCGTGCTGTAACCGCCGAGCGTGCCGATCTCCAGGATCGACTGCGCGCCGGCCGTCACGGCCAGCAGGTAAAGCAGTTTGCCCTGGTTGGGCGCGACGGCGATGGGCGGCAGGCCGGCCGCCGCCGAGTCGGCCAGCGCGGCGTCGAGCACCGGGTCGGCGGGGATCAGCGCGTCGGACAGATAGGTGTCGACTTCGGTCCACAGTTCGCGGTTCATGGCACCTCCGTTGCCAATCTAAGGCAACGCGGCGACCCGCGGTCAGCGCCGAGAGATCGTCATTCGCCGCGCCGCGTCGCCTTCGGGATCACCAGCGGGGCGCCGGTTTCCGGGCAGGGCATCACGCGGCAGGGGAGTTCGAAGATCTTCTCGACGTTCTCCTCCGTGACGACCTCGGCCGGGGTGCCGGTGGCCAGCACCCGGCCGTCGCGCATCGCGATCATGTGCGTGGCGTAGCGGGCGGCGTGGTTGAGGTCGTGCAGCACGGCCACGAGCGTGCGGCCCTGCTCGGCGTGCAGCTGCGCGCACAGGTCGAGGATGTCCATCTGGTGCGCGATGTCCAGGTACGTCGTGGGCTCGTCGAGCAGCAGCAGGTCGGTCTGCTGCGCCAGCGCCATCGCCATCCAGACGCGCTGGCGCTGGCCGCCGGACAGCTCGTCCACCAGCCGCTCGGCCAGGTCGTCGACCCCGGTGGCGCGCATGGACTCCGCGACCACGGCGGCGTCGTCACGGGACCACTGGCGCAGCAGGCGCTGGTGCGGGTACCGGCCGCGCGCGACGAGGTCGGCCACCGTGATGCCGTCCGGCGCGACGGAGCTCTGCGGCAGCAGCCCCAGCCGGCGCGCGACCTCCTTCGCGCCGTAGCTGGAGATCACCTCGCCGTCGAGGTACACCGATCCCCGGCGCGGCTTGAGCATGCGCGCGAGCGCCCGCAGGAGGGTGGTTTTGCCGCAGGCGTTCGGGCCGACGATGACCGTGAACGACCGGTCCGGGATGACCACGCCGAGCTGCTCGGCGACAGTGCGCCCGTCGTAGGCGAGGGTCAGTGCCTCGGCGTGCAGGCGCGGCTCGGCACGGGGCGGCGCTTCGGCGATCGTCTGTTCCACAAAGGCTAGGCTAACCTAGTGTCCTTCGTTCGGGGAGTTCCGTGGGTCGCATTCGCCCAACGTGACGGCCCGGTGCCATCATGCGAGCGGAAAATCCCCTGGCGCGAGCGAAGGTGACGATGGACGACTACCGGGTCGTCGCGGACGAACTCGCCGCCGAAATCGAGGCCGGGCGTCTGCGTCCCGGCGACCGTCTGCCGCCGCAGCGCCGCTTCGCGCGTGACCGCGGGATCGCCGGCTCCACCGCCGCCCGCGTGTACAGCGAGCTGACCCGCCGCGGCCTGGCCGTCGGCGAAGTCGGCAGAGGGACTTTCGTGCGCGCCGCGCGTCCGGCGCCCGAGCCCGCGCTGGCCGAGCCGGGTGACGCGAGAGTGGACCTGGAACTCAACTTCGCCGTGCTGCCAAGCCAGTCCGCGAAGCTTGCGTATGCGCTGGAGCCGCTGCTTCGCGCCGACGTCTTCACAGATGCGCTGTACCCGGTGGGCGCGGCGGGCACGAAGGCCGTCCGCGAAGCCGCCGCGGGACTCCTCGCGCGCGGCGGCTGGACGCCAGACCCGGGCACGTTGCTCATCACCGGCAACGGGCGGCAGGGCATCGCGGCGGCCGTCTCGGCGTTCGTGCCGATGGGGGAGCGGCTGGCCGTCGAAGCGTTGACGTACCCCGTGGTCAAGGCGTTGGCGACGCGGCTGGGTGTGGAACTGGTGCCGATCGAGACCGACGCCGACGGCCTGGTCCCCGCCGCGCTCGCGGCCGCGCACGCGGCGGCGCCGGTGCGCGCGCTCTACGTCCAGCCGACGCTGCACAACCCGCTCGGCCCGACCATGTCCGCGGCCCGGCGCGCCGAGCTGGCGGACACCGTGCGGCGGCTGGACCTGCCCGTGGTCGAGGACGGCATCTACACCTTCCTGCGCCCGGAAACCGCGCCGTTAGCCGCGCTGGCGCCGGAGCGGACGGTTTTCGTCGACAGCCTGTCCAAACGTGTCGCCCCGGGGCTCACGGCGGGTTTCCTGGTGACGCCCGCGCAGTGGACTTCGCGGCTCGCCGCGGCGGTGCGCTCCGGTGGCTGGGCCGCGTCGCGCTTCGCCATGGAGGCGGCGACGCGCTGGATTGCCGGCGGCGTGCTGGCGGAGGTCGAAGAGGCGAAGCGCGCGGACGCCGCGAAGCGCGCGAAGATCGTGGACGAGCGGCTCGCCGGATTCCGTGTGCTCGGCGACCCGGCCGCTTACCACCGTTGGTGGGAGCTGCCGGAACAGTGGCGCGCGGAGACGTTCGTGGCGGCGGCCGCGCGCCGGGGCATCGCGCTCTCGCCCGCGGCCGCGTTCGCCGTGCTCCCGGGACACGCGCCGAACGCCGTGCGTTTCGCCGTTTCCGCGCCACCGGAGGAGACCCTGGCCGCGGCGCTGGACGCACTGGCCGGGCTGGCGGCCGGGTCGCCGGAGGACACCCTCGTCGAGTAAGGCTCGTGAGTGTTTATGACGGTTCTAACCGTCATAAACACTCACGAGCCCTGGTGCGGTGCCCACTTGCCGACGAAGCTGCCGCACACCACCGGCCGTCCGGTGAGTTTCGCGCGGATCGCGTTCTCCAGCCCGGTGTAGTCGACGTTCGGAGTGCCCGGCGGCACCGACGCGGGCACCGGGCCGCCGTCGGCGAGGGTTTCGTTCGGCACCGTTTCGAAGATCACCAGGTAGTCGCCCTCGCGGTTGAGGCGATCGGCGGTGGCGAGCATGCGCTCCGGCGCGTCGCCGACGATCTCCGCCGGCAGCGGCCACTCCAGCGGGAACGGGTTGCGCAGGCCGAAGACGGGGTAGGCGAACGGGTTGTCCGGCAGCACGGCGGTGCGGCCGGCCGGGTACTGGTTCAGGCAGTCGCGGATCTGGGCGACGTAGGCGAACGTGGCGGGGTTCGTGCGGATGCCCCGCATGGCCGGGCTGACCGGGCCGAGGCCGGCGGTGAGCTGGTCGTGCGAGAGGTCGTGGTAAGCCGCCTCGTCGTGGTGCGCGACGACCATCCAGCCGCACAGCGCGACGGTGGTGAGGCCGGCCGTGGCCGTCAGCCACGGGCGGGCGAAGCGGCGTCGCACCAGCGCGCGTTCTGGCAGGATCCCGGCGACCAGCAGCAGTGCGGTAAGCGCGAGGGTGCCGGTGAGCAGCGTCGGGGTGTCGTTGCCCCAGGAGAGGCTGGTCATGAAGCCGGTCGCGAGCACCAGCAGCCCGGCCCAGGGCAGCCGCTTGCGCACGGTCGCGTGCACCACCACGGCCATCGCGAGGATCCACCACAGCACGTCGGCCCAGCGCGACGAGCCCGTGAACCGGCCGTCGACCATGGTGCAGACCACCGCGGCCGCGCCGCCCAGCGCGAGCAGCCACGAAGCCGCGCGCCCGGCCGCGCCGAGCCGGTCGCCGGTGAGGCGCACCAGCACCAGGACAACGGCGATCGCGGCGAAGAACGTCAGCTCGCGCACCGGCGGGAGCATCAACGTCCGGGGGTCGTCCAGCCACAGGCCGAGCAGGCGCTCGCCGTACACGGGGATGCCGCCGGTCAGCTGGGCGACCATCTCGCCGAAGCCGCCGCCGGCCGTCACCCAGGCGACGTAACCGAGGCCGAACGCGCCGAGCGCCAGGACGTCGGGGACCAGACGGCGCCTGCGGTCCGGGTAGCTGAGTGTCCAGATCAGGCCGATCAGGGCGGCGGGCACGAAGCTCTGCTTCATGAACACGGCCGAGCCGAGCAGCACCAGCCCGCCGAGCCGGGGCAGCGTCTTGCCGCTGCGCAGGCCGGCGTCCAGTGCCCAACCGCCGCACGCGGTGAGCGTGATGCCGTCGACGGTGTGCCAGGCCATGAGCGGGAACCCGTTGAGGTTGATCAACGCGGTGGCGGCCACCAGCGCCGTGCGCCCTGCTCCCCAGGTGAGCACCGGCCGCCGCATGACCAGCACGGCGAACGCGATCGTGGCGAGGATGATCTCGACCATCGCGAAGACACTGGAGGCGAAGAACAACGGTCCCGGAAGCGCGAAGTCGATCACGTGGAGCAAGGCCGACCCGAGCGGCCGCGCGGAGATGATCTCGGCGTGCGGCACTTCGCCCTGCAGCACCCGCCAGGCCTGCGCGAGGATGAACCCCTGGTCGGTCGGGTGGAACCCGAACCTCCCGACGCGCAGCTC
>DASXYS010000093.1:0-13634 GCA_036502365.1 Amycolatopsis sp. | reverse complement strand
TTCCGGGTCGGCCGGGGATTCCGGGGCTGGTTCCGGGGCAGCCGGAGGTTCCCGGCGGAAGTCCTGGACTGCGGCCCACACGGCCAGGACCAGGCCGGCCAGCACGGCCGTGGACAGGATCCAGAAGTCGACCAGGACGGTGCCCGTGGTCATGCCGCCGTTGCCGCCGCCGGGTGGGCGGAACTGCTGGCCGGACTGCGGAGCGCCGGTGTTGCGCTGGATGAGGTGGCCTGGGTCGTTCACACCGGGTGGTTCCGTGGCGCCGCCCGCCCCGGTACCACCCGGACGGGTGCTGCCCGCGCCAGTGCCAGTGCCGCCGGGCCGGGTGCCGCCGGGGAAGCCGCCACGGCCGCCCCCGGTACCGCCAGTGCCACCGGGGAAGCCTGGGAAACCGGAACCACGCCGTCCGCCAGAGCCGCCGGGAAAGCCGCCCGGGCCGCCCCCGCGAGAGTTCAAAAGATAAGGCGCATAAGCGAAACCCGAGGCGAACTGCTCCAGGATCGGGAACGCCCACAGCCGCCGGGGCAGGTAGAAGGCGGCGATCACGCTCAGGGCGTCGGCCGGGTAGAAGTAGCGCTCGTGCATCGCGGGCAGGAAGTACGGCACCAGGGTCACCGAGATGGCGCTCACCAGGACGATGCGGGCCGGCGTCAGTTCGGACTTGCGCACCACCACCGGGATCATCAGCGCCAGCAGAATCAGGCCGGTCACCACGATCCCGCCGATCCGCAGCGCCGACGAGCTGGTGACTGTGCTGAAGTACTGGTATACGTTCGGCGCGTTCAGGGTCAGCTGGTCATAGGTGTCGGACTGGCTCAGGTAGATCTTCAGCAGATCGCCGAAGTTCGCGCCGGCGATCAGCGCCGGCACGTCCAGTACCAGGTAGACCGCCGGGATCAGCAGCAGCGCCGGCCATGGCACCCGCTTCCGCAGCACGAACAGCAGCAGCGCGGGGAAGAAGAACACCGCCTGCAGCTTGAAGGCGAACGCCAGGCCGAAGAACACACACGCTAGCCACGGCCGCTTGCGGAGCACGAAATAAACGCCGCCCACGCCGAACGCCGAGTAGGCCGAATCCACCTGCGCCCAGGCGGCACTGTTGAGCACCACCGTCGGCAGGTACAGCACGATCGCACCGGCCAGCAGCGGCCACCAGGTGCCTGGGTAGCGCAGCGCGACGATCCGGTAGGTGAAAAACGCCAGTACCAGGTCGAACACGACCGAGATCGCCTTGACGCCGTACAGCGTCGGCACCGGGATGTGCGTCAGGATCGCCAGCAGGTACAGGTACGGCGTGTTGTAGTTGGCGAAGTTGTACTTGAGGGCGCTGAAACCGCCGTTCTGCTTGATGAACTCGTACCACTGGCTGACAAACGCCCGATAGTCGCCCGAGGTGTAGGAGAAGAACGCCGTGCGCACGGCGAGCCCGCCCAGCACGACAACAGCGGCCACGGCGATCAGGAGGGCGCGCCGGGGTTTCGGCCGCGCCGCCACGTCGTTGTCGGTCAAGGGACTCCTTGTCTCAGGCGGGGATTTCCGGAGGAGGTCGTTTCACATCGAGTTCAAGCCGGGTCAAGCGGAACCGAGCAGCACGCGGAAAGTCGCGCCGCCGCCCGGGGTGGTCAGCAGCAGAACGGAACCGCCGTGGGCGTGGACGATGGCCGCCGCGATGGCGAGGCCCAGACCGGAACCGCCGGCTTTGGCCCGGGCCTGGCCGGCGCGGTAAAAACGGTCGAAAATGCGGGAAGCGTTGTCCGGCGCCACTCCTGGGCCGTTGTCGCGCACTTCGAGCACGGCGCAGTCCCGTCCGGCGGGCGGCAGGTCATCGGTGCCGACGACGACGGGCCACGAGCTGGTGTCCGCCGCCGGCCACACCGAGACGGTGATCTCGGCTTCCGGCGGGGTGTGCACCAACGCATTGGTGACGAGGTTCGCCGCGACCTGGCGCAGACGGTGGATGTCGCCGAGCACGCGGACCGGTTCGGCCGGGGCGGTGAAGCCGATCGTTCGCGCGGGTTCGCGGGCCCGCGCGTCGTGCACGACGTCCGAGGCCAGCGCGGACAGGTCCACCTCGGTGAGGTCGAGCACGCGCTCCTGGTCGAGCCGGGCCAGCAGCAGCAGGTCGTCCACCAGCAGTCCCATCTGGATCGCGCCGTTCTCGATCCGGCTCATGATCCGGCGTACGTCCACTTCGGACGATTCGCCGCTCTTCCGGTACAGCTCGGCGAAACCGCGGATCGACGTCAGCGGGGTGCGCAGCTCGTGCGAGGCGTCGGCGACGAAGCGGCGTAGGCGGTCCTCCGACTGTTCACGCTTCTTCAGCGCCGAAGCGACCTGCCCGAGCATCACGTTGAACGCCGAGCCCAGCCGGCCGGCCTCGGTCCGAGGGTCCAGGTCGGGCACCCGGCGGTCGAAGTCGCCGCCCGCGATCGCCTGCGCCGTGTGCTCGATCCGGGTCAGCGGCCGGAGGCCGAGCCGGATCAGCCAGGTCGCGATCACGCCGAGCAGCACCACCAGCACAAAACCGAAAACGACCTCGATCGTCCGCAGCCGGTTCGCGGTGGCGATGCCCGAGTCCAGCGACTCCGCGACCGCCACCGTGCCGCTGACCGGCTGCGCGGGCGTCGGCGCCTGCACCGCGGTCCGGACCCGCCAGGTCGTGTCCCCGTTCTCGTCGCCCACGGTGAACGCCGCGTCGCCGCGGGCGCGCACCGAAGCGACGTCCATCGGCGGCACCACCGGCATGAGGGTCTCCCCCTTCGCCTGGCCGACCCGTTCGGTGAGCCGGCCCGTGCTGTCGTAGAACAGGACCCGGTAGTCGGTCGGCAGCCGGTCGCGGACGTTGATCTGCTGCGCCGGCCGCGGCGGCGGCCGGTCGGGGTCGGACATCATGGTCACGACGCCGTTCAGCTGATCGTCGACGTTGTCGACCAGCGAGCTTTGCAGCGTCGTCACGCTGACGAAGCCGAACGCGGTCAGCCCGGTGGCCAGCAGCACCAGCAACGCCAGTGTCAGCCGGGCCCGCAAGGTCCAGGGGCGGCGGCGTTTCCCGGCGCCGGCAGCGTCTCCGGCACCGCCGGTGTCGCCGATACCGCCAATGCCGCTCAAGACGACGGCCGCTCGTCGGTGCCCTTGGGCAGCCGCAGGCTGTAGCCGACACCGCGGATCGTGTGGATCAGCGGCGCCCCGGCCGAGTCGATCTTCCGGCGCAGGTAGCTGATGTAGGAGTCGATCACCCGCGTCTCGCCGACGAAGTCCGAATTCCACACCCGGTCGAAGATCTGCGACTTGCTGACCACACTCCCCGAGTTCACCAGCAGGTAGCGCAGCAGCTTGAACTCGGTCGGGGACAACGGGATCGTCCGCCCTCCTCGCCGGGCCTCGTGGGCGGCCTCGTCCAGTTCGAGGTCGGCGTAGCGCAGCAGCTCGCCGTCGCCGGGCGAGGCGGTCCGGCGCAGGATGGCCCGGATCCGCATCACCACCTCGTCGAAGCTGAACGGCTTGCTCACGTAGTCGTCCCCGCCCGCGCCGAGCCCCGCGAGCCGGTCCTCCAGCGCGTCGCGCGCGGACAGGAACAGCACCGGCACCTGGTTGCCCTCGGCCCGCAGCAGCTGGGCGACGGTGAACCCGTCGTAGTCCGGCAGCATCACGTCCAGCACCAGGATGTCCGGCGCCAGCCGCGCCGTCATCTCCAGTGCCTCGGCTCCGGTGGCCGCGCAGAACACGGTGAACCCGCTCAGTTCCAGCGCGGCCGTCAGCAGATCCAGGATGTCGACCTCGTCGTCGACCACCAGGACCGTGGCCGGCCGCGAAGCAGGGAAACCATTCATCGTGACAGCTTGAGCCCCGTTCCGGTGTGCCGCTCGGCAGCGATCATGAGCTGACGCAGTCGTACAGGGTCTGGGTTCCGGTGCTGCCGTAAGCGCTCGCCGGGACCGCGTGGCAATTCTGCTTGACCCACGTTGTCCGCGCCGAAGATTCGCCTCCTCGCCCGAAACCGCCGCCACCGCCACGCCCCGACTCCGATTCCAGGACGAAGCCCAGCTTCCCGGCGGCCTTCCAGCTCTTCAGCAGGTCGATGCTGGGAGCGTTGTCGGTGCCGGAAAAACCACCCATTCCGATGACGGTGGCGTCGCTGTTGATGATGTAGCCGGACGACGCCATCGAGCCGCCCTCGACCGCCATCACGATCTGCGCCCCGTGCGCGTTCTTCACGGCGTAGTCCAGGATCTTCTGCTGCTCGGCGGTCAGGGAGCCGTCCTCGTTCCCGCGCGCGCCGCGCATCATCTCGGCCAGCTCGGCTTCAGCCGCCGAACCGGTCGCGCCAGGAGCGCCGGGAACACCAGGAACACCGGGAGCGCTGGGGGCACCGGTCGCGCCGGGACCGCCCGGAGCGCCGGGACCGCCGAACCCGCCAAGACCACCGCGGCCACCGGCGCCAGGACGCCCGCCGCCGAACCCGGAACTGCTGGGCCCGGCCATCGGAATCGTCGCGCCCATCCCGCCGCCGCCACCGGCGAACGCGGTGGCGCCCGACCAGACGAGCGGCGTGAGCAGCACGGCCACGAGCCCGACCACCCCGACCGCCCGCAGGCCGGCCGCGGGCAGCGCACCGGAGAACCGGACGAGGGCCAGGCCGCCGATGGCGAGCAGGGCGGCGATGACCACGGCGTAGCGCAGCCAGCCGTTCCACGAGGTGTCCCGGGAGATCACCACCCACGCCCACACGGCGGTGAGCGCGATGCCCAGCGGCAGCAGCGTCCAGGCGAACCGGGACTCGCGGTAGCGCCACAGCAGCGCGAGCCCGCCCGCGGCCAGCGCAGCGACCGCGGGGGCGAGCTGGGTCGTGTAGTACGGGTGGAAGATGCCGCTCTGGAAGCTGAACACCAGCGCGATGATCA
Source organism: Amycolatopsis sp. (assembly GCA_036502365.1). GTDB lineage: Bacteria > Actinomycetota > Actinomycetes > Mycobacteriales > Pseudonocardiaceae > Amycolatopsis. Next base: position 8,733 of record DASXYS010000093.1, on the reverse strand, counting down.
CCAGCCAGGAGCCCCAGAGCATCCAGCCCGCGCGGACGGTGTGCTGGGCCGGTCCCTTCGCCCGCCAGGCGCGGAACCCGAGCACGGCGACCACGACCAGCGCGAGCAGGCAAAGCGGGAGCAACCAGCTGATCTGGCCGCCCGCGGACTCGCCGAACATCCGGAACAACCCGGACTGACCGCCGAAGGCCGTCCCGCCGGGGCCACCACCGCCGGGGCCGCCGCCGCCAGGAGGCCCGCCCGCACCGGGGAACCCGCCGGCGGCCAGGTCACCAGCGGCGCCGCCGCCACGGCCGGCCCCGCTGCCCGGTCCGGAGCCTTCGCCGAAGACGCGCCCCAGCCCGTTGTAGCCGACGATCAGGTCCCACGCGGAGCCGTCCGTGCTGCCGCCGATGTAGGGCTTCTGCCCCGGCCACCACGCCGTGAGCGCGACCCACCACAGGGAGGAGACCAGCAGGACCACGGCGGCGCCGAGCAGGTCGAGCAGCCGCCGGCCCCAGGAGGCGTTGCGCCCGACGAGGTACGCGAGCACCAGCGCCGGGATGATCATCCAGCCGGCCAGCATCTTGGTGACGAACCCGCAGCCGACCCAGAAAGCGGCCTGCAGCAACCATTTCGTGGCGCTGCGGGAGGTGATCCCGGACTCCACCGAGCGGGTCAGCGCGTACGCGGCGGCGACGCACAGCAGCGTCAATGCCGCGTCGGGGTTGACGCTGCGGTCGATCGCGACGGTGACCGGCGTGATCGCGAGGATCAGGGCCGCCAGCAGCGCGACGTTCTCCCCCGCCCACCGGCGGACCGTGCGGTGCAGCAGGAAGACCGCCGCGGCGCCCTCGATGATCTCCGGCAGCAGCAGCGCCCAGCCGTGGTAGCCGAAGATCCAGCTCGAGACCACCTGCGGCCAGAACGCCATCGGCGGCTTGTCGACGGTGACCACGCCGGCCGGGTCGAACGAGCCGAACAGGAAGTTCGTCGCGTTCTCCGACATCGACTTGACCGCCGCCGAGTAGAACGTGTTCGACCAGCCTTCGGCGGCGATGCCCCAGCTGTAGAGCACGATCGAGAGCAGCACGATCGCGCCGAGGGCCAGTGGCTGCCAGCCGATGCGAGGCGTGGACAGAGTACGGGGCTGGACGGCTGTTGCCGTCATGCGGCCACCTTTTCTTCGATGTTCTTCTCACCGGCCGGTGCGGCCGGTGACTTGTCGTGGCGGAACACCCAGATGCGCAGGAGGACGAACCGGCCGGCCGTGCCGACCAGGGAGGCCGCCAGCAGCACCACGAGTTCGAGCGCGGCAGTGTGCCGCGGTTTCAACGCGTCCAGGAGGAACAACGCACCGGAGGTGAACGCGTAGTAGAGCGCGAACACCACCAGCCCTTGCAGGTGCACGCGCCCGCTCGGACGTTTTCGCCCGATGAAGGTCAGCCTGCGGTTGGCCTCGGTGTTGAGCAGGGTGGTGATCGTCAGCGCGACGAAGTTCGCCACCCAGTACGGCCACCAGGTGCGGAATCCCGCGTACAGCAACAGGGTCGCGACCGTGGAGGCGGCGCCGATCAGGCCGAAGCAGAGCACCTGCCACAGCAGCCCGGTCTCCCGGCGCTGCGCGACCACCGCGTCCGGGTGGATCGGCGCGGGCTCGGGCCGGCGCGGCAGGTCCTCGACCTTCGCCGCCCCGCTGGCCTTGTTGCGGGCCACCCGGACGAGCCCGCGGATGTCGTCCATCGCGGTCGACGCCACGTTCACCCGGGTGTCGGTGTCCTCGACCCAGTCGACCGGCACCTCGTGCACCCGCAGGCCGTTGTGCTCGGCCAGCAGCAGCAGTTCGGTGTCGAAGAACCAGGAGTCGTCCTCGATGCGCTGCAGCAGCGGGCGGATCACCTCGGCCCGCGCCGCCTTGAACCCGCACTGCGCGTCGGAGAACCGGGCGCCGTGGGAAAGCCGGATCAACGCGTTGTAACAGCGGGAAATCACCTCGCGCTTGGGCCCGCGGACCGTGCGCGCGCCGGGCGCCAGCCGGGACCCGATGGCGATGTCGGAGTGCCCGTTGCTCAGCGGCGCCACGAGCGGCAGCAGCGCGTCGAGGCCGGTGGAGAGGTCGACGTCCATGTAGACCACGATGTCGGCGTCGCTGAACCCCCACGCGGTGCGCAGGGCCAGGCCACGGCCCTTGCGCTCCAGGCGGAGCACGCGGACGTTGTCCGTGGTCTCGGCGAGCTGGTTGGCGACGCGCTCGGTGCCGTCGGTGCTCGCGTTGTCGACCACGGTGATGGTCCACTCGAACGGGAACCCGTTGCTGAGGTAGTCGTGCAGCACCCGGATACAGCCGGGCAGCGATCTCTCCTCGTTGTACACCGGGATCACGACGTCGACGGTCGGATGACGCGATTGGTCACCGAGCTCGGCTTCGTCGCGCGGTTCAGGGACGTGCTCACTTTGTCGGGCAGAGATCACACCAGGCAATTTCGACCACCTACGGGAGAACGGACCTCGGGATCCGGGGCGGAGCCACTCCGATAGGTATGGCGGTCGAGTGTGTGAGAAACGTTGGCGCAAGTTGTACGTAAGCTGTGAATGGCCACCGACGGGTGATCAAGATCGAGATTCCGGGTCGATAATCACCCGGATGTCCGAATCGGGCGGCCGGGAACTCGCGTGTGAGCTGCGCTACACGGAGCGTGGCAAATCCAGTTCCACGGTCCAGCCGCCGTCGGAGGCCAGGCCCGCTTGCAGGGTGGCGTCGAGCTGGGTGGCGCGCTCGCGCATGCCGACGAGGCCGAGGCCGGGCGCGGCCGCCGTCCCCGGCGTCGGCCTCACTTCGCCGGCGGGTCCGTTGTGGACAGTCAGGATGATCCGGTCAGCGGTACACGAGAGGCTCATCGTGCGCGTCGCGCCCGGTGCGTGCTTCGCCGCGTTGGTCAGTGCTTCCTGCGCCACCCGGAAAACCGCGTGCGTCGCCTCGGCCCCGGGAGACGCGGGCTCGCCGGTTAGCGTGAAGCCGACCGCGTTGCGCTCGGCCAGCCGGCGGAGCAGGTCCGGCAGCGGCAGGGTGTCCTCCCGCAACGCCTGCACGGCGCGCCGGGTCTCACCGATGCTGTCCACCGCGAGGGCGCGAGCCCGGCGGACGGCCGCGACCGACTCCTCGTCGCGGCCGCTGCTGCGCAACGCGTCGGCCAGGTCCAGCTGCAGCGCGATCCCGGACAGCGAATGGCCGAGCACGTCGTGGACCTCACGGCCGATGCGGGCGCGTTCGAGCAGCGCGGCCTCGCGGGCCTCCGACTCGGCAGCGCGCTCGGCCGCCTCGGTCGCGCGGCGCGCGCTGAGCAGCACGTCCTGCCGGTCCCGGAAGGAAATGCCCATGTAGACGGGCAGGGCGACGGTCAGCGGCGCCCACCACGGCCACTGCGGCGCGGCCGGCACCAGCTGCCCGACGGCCCAGCTCGCCCCGGCGGCGAGCAGGGCACCGCCGACGGCGATCCCGACGGCCGCCTTCCGCGAGGCGAGCTTCACCCCCGCCGCGGACGCCGCGATGAACGGGAAGATGCCGGCGGCCTGCGTCTCGTGCGCCAGCGGGAGCAGCAACGCGCCGAACCCCAGGTACGCGCTGATCGCGGCGATCTGCGTCCGCGGGCCCAGCCGCGTCCACGGGAACAGCGTGCCGATCCCCGCCAGCGCGGTGAGCACGAACAGCGAGAGCGCCACCGCCGGGAACACGGTCTGGCCGGCGGACCACTGGACCGCGCCCACGGCGGTCACGCCGAGGACGAGGACCGGCTGGATCAGCTGGTCGCGGAAGCCGCCGGTCCGCGTGCCGGCCATGGGGTTTCGATCCTCGCGCGTGTCCATCACCGGCGAGTCTTCCATCCCGGGCACCGGGCGCCGCCGGGTGGAGACGACTCTCCACCCGGACTACAACTCCGGCCCCACGACGCCCGGCTCCGGCGACCGTAACGTCGGCGCCGAGCGAGGGGTTCCAGCCGAACCCGTTGCGCAGTGCCGAGAAGGACTGTGTTGAGAAGGACTGTGCTGAGAAGGACTGTGGGGAGAAGGAGTTGTCATGCGAGTGGTCGTGGACCTGAACCGCTGCCAGAGCTACGGGCAGTGTGTGTTCGCGGCGCCGGAGGTCTTCCGGTTCCGGGGCGCCGAGTCGCTGGAGTACGACCACGAGCCGGACGCGGGGTCCGACCGGGCCGTGGCCCGGGCCGCGCTGGCCTGCCCGGTGCAGGCGATCACGCTCGGCGGACCGGCAGGGGCTGTTCCCGAGACCGCCGTTGCTGGTGCCGCTGTCGGGGAGCCGCGATGACGCCGGGGCGGATCGTCATCGCCGGCGCGTCGCTGGCCGGCCTGCGCACGGCGGATTCCTTGCGGGCCAACGGGTTCACCGGGGAACTGGTGCTGATCGGCGACGAGCCGCACGAGCCCTACGACCGTCCGCCGCTGTCCAAGGCGGTGCTGGCCGGGCGGGCCGGGACCGACCGGCTGGCCCTGCCGAGCACCCGGGACCTGAACGCTCGTTGGCTGCTCGGCGTCGCCGCGACCGGCCTGGATCTCGACACCCGTGCGGTGCGGCTGGCCGACGGCCGCGAGATCGGGTTCGACGGGCTGGTCATCGCGACCGGGTCGCGGTCACGCCCGTGGCCCGTCCCCGGCGAGGCCGCGTTGCGGGGCGTGCACCTGCTGCGCGGACGCGACGACGCCGACCGGATTCGGGCCGGGCTCGCCGCGGGACCGCGCCGGGTCCTGGTCATCGGGGGTGGTTTCACCGGTTCCGAGGTCGCTTCGAGCTGCCGTGACTTGGGACTTCCGGTCACTGTCGCGCTTCGCGGCGGGGCGCCGATGACGGGCGCCCTCGGCGAAGTCGTCGGGGCCGCGATCGGGGCGCGGCAACGAGCGCACGGGATCGACCTGCGGGCCCGTACGACCGTCACCGCGCTGCACGGCGACGCCGAAGGCCGGCTGCGGCGGGTGTGGCTCTCCGACGGGGACGAACTCGACGTGGACCTCGCGGTGGTCGCGCTGGGCTCGGTCGGCAACACCGAGTGGCTGGCCGGGAGCGGGCTCGCCGCCGGCCCGCGCGGGGTCGAGTGCGACGCGGCCGGTGGCGCCCTGGACCCCGGCGGGGCCGTGGTGCCGGGCATCTACGTCGCGGGGGACGTGGCCCGCTGGCGGCACCCGCACTTCGACGCGGAACCCCAGGCGCTGCAACACTGGGGCAACGCCGTCGAGCAGGCCGAGGTCGCCGCGCACAACCTCACCCACCGGCACCGGCGGACGGCCACCACGCTGCCCGCGTTCTGGTCCGACCAGTTCGGCCTGAACATCAAGTCCGTCGGCCTGCCACACCTGGCCGACCAGGTCGTGCTCACGCAGGGCTCGTTCGGCCACGGCCCGTTCGCCGCCGTCTACGGCCGGGGCGGAGTCACCGTCGGCGCGATCGCGGTCGACTCGCCGCGGGTCATGGACGGCTACGCCGCCCTCATCACCGAACGGGCGCCGTTCCCGCCCGCCGTCAACGCGACCGACTCGCCCGCCACCGCCGTGCTCGGCGCGGGCTTCGGCGGCGCCGAACTCAGCACCGTCCACGGAGGACAGTCATGACCAGCACCCGCCCGTACCCCGCCGCCGCCGCGTACGGCCGGCTGCTCGACCAGGCCAACCGGCACGACCCGTATCCGCACTTCGCGGAGCTGGCCCGGGAGCCCATCCAGCGGCTCGACGAGAACAGCTGGCTGGTCTCCCGGCACGCCGACATCACCGCGCTGCTGCGCGACCCCCGGCTGTCCGCCGAGGACGGCATCGACCCGCAGGGGCCGCTGGGCTCGGACGGGAAACCGTTCCGCGGCCCGTTCCTCGTGGTGGACCCGCCGCACCACAACACACTGCGCGACCAGACGATGCACCAGTTCATGCCGCGGGCGATGGGCATGGGCCCGCAGATCGAGGCGATCGTGGCCCGGCTGCTCGACCGGCACGCCGGCACCGGGCCCGGTGAACTCGACATCGTCACCGCACTGGCCTATCCCCTGCCGGTCGGCGTCATCTGCGAACTCCTCGGCGTCCCGGCGGAGGAGGAACCGGTGTTCCACTCGTTCGCGGCACGGCTCACCCGCGCGCTCGACCCGGTCGAAACCCTGACCGCGCAGGAGATCGCGGACTTGCAGGTGACCCGCGCGGACTGGCGCGAGTACCTGATGCCGATGATCGCGGGGCGCCGCGACCGGCCGGGCACCGACCTGGTGTCCGGGCTGCTCACCGACGGCGACCCGGCGACCCGGATGAACACCCTCGAACTCGCCACCACGCTCGGCCTGCTGCTCATCGCCGGCCACGAGACGACCGTCAACCTCATCACCAACGGCACGCTCGCGCTGCTCCGTCACCCCGATGTGCTCGACCGGCTGCGCGCCGACCCGGACCTCGCCCCCGCCGTCGTCGAGGAGGCGCTGCGCTTCGACCCGCCGGTGCAGCAGACCAGCCGCCGGGCCACCGCCGACGTCCGCATCGCGGGTGAGGTCGTGCCCGCCGGATCCCGGGTCGTCTTCCTGCTCGGCGCGGCCAACCGCGACCCGCGGCGGTTCGCCGACCCGGACCGGTTCTGGCCGGAACGCCCGGGCAACGCGCACCTCGCCTTCGGCGGCGGCGTGCACTACTGCTTCGGCGCCGCACTGGCCCGGATGGAGGGCCAAGCCGCGCTGAGCGCGATCGCCACCCGGCTGACCGGCCCGCGCCTGATCGCCGACCCGCCGCCGTACCGGGCGAACATGCTGCTGCGCGGGCCTGAAGAACTGCGGGTCGCCTTCGACGCCGTCACCGGCTGAACACCGACGCTGGAGGAACTCCAGGTTTACGATCACCAGTATGCGATTCGCCATCAAAACCTCACCCCAGGACACCGTCTGGGCCGACATGCTCGCTGTGTGGCAGGCCGCCGACGAGATCGAACTGTTCGAATCCGGCTGGACCTTCGACCACTTCTACCCGATCTTCTCGGACTCGACCGGGCCGTGCATGGAAGGCTGGGTGACCCTCACCGCGCTGGCGCAGGCCACCAAGCGGCTGCGGCTGGGCACGCTGGTGAGCGGGATGCACTACCGCCACCCCGCGCTGCTCGCCAACATGGCCGCCACCCTGGACATCGTCTCCGGCGGACGGCTGGAGATCGGCATCGGCGCCGGCTGGAACGAAGAGGAGTCCGGCGCGTACGGCATGGAGCTGGGCTCGATCAAGGAGCGCAGCGACCGGTTCGAGGAGGGCTGCGAGGTCCTTCTCGGCCTGCTGACGCAGGAGACCACCACGTTCCAGGGCCAGCACTACCAGCTGACCGATGCCCGCTGCGAGCCGAAGGGCGTGCAGACGCCGCACCCGCCGTTCTGTATCGGCGGCAGCGGCGAGAAGCGGACCCTGCGCACGGCCGCGAAGTACGCCCAGCACTGGAACTTCGTCGGCGGCACGCCGGAAGAGTTCGCCCACAAGCGCGAAGTACTGCACCGCCACTGCGCGGACATCGGCCGCGACCCGGCCGAGATCACGCTGTCCTCGCACGTCCGCCTCGGCCCGGACCAGGACTACGCCAAGGTCGCCGCCGAAGTGGAGGCGCTCGGCGAAGCGGGTCTCGACCTCGCGATCGTGTACCTGCCCCCGCCGCACACGCCGGCCGTGCTGGAGCCGCTGGCGAAGGCGCTCGAACCGCTGCGCTGACGATCCGGGCTGTTCACGGGCGACGGGCCGTCGTTCGTGAACAGCCCAGGTCTTGTTGCCCGGCAACGGATCGCCCGCGGTTTCTGACCGGTTCTGTCCGTTGACAACGCTGCTCACGCGGATCGAGACTGAGTCGAGTTGGCAACGTTGTCACCTGGCTGTGCCGCCGAAAAACGGTGCCCGGGAAAGGATGTCGACCGTGCGCCGGACTCCCCTGCTGGTGCTGTGTGCCGCGGTCACCGCGTCGCTCGCCGCGGCCGCCGTCCGTCCACTCAGGATCGTCAGCGCTCAAGCCGACACCGCGCTCACCCAGCGCTGGCAGGATTTCGGGCGGCGCCCCGGCGGTGGCTGGGCCGCGGCCGACGGCACCTACTCGACCCGGCTGCCGTCCGGGCTCGACGTGTGGCTGTTCAACGACACGTTCTTCGGCCCGGTGCGGCCGGACGACAGCCTGCCGGAGTCGGCGCCGTTCACGCACAACTCCGCGGTACTGTCCACATCGGACGCCGGGCACCTGCTCACCACGGTCGCCCCCTGCCCGCCCGGGCATCCGCGGTCGCTGGTCGGCCCCACGCCGGACAGCCCGGGCACGCCGAACGCCTACTGGTACTGGAACGGCGACGGCGTCGTCGACGGCGGGAAGCTGCGCGTGATCGAGTTCGAGCAGCAGCCGACCGACGGGCCGCCGCCGTTCAACTTCGCCTGGACCGCCACGAAACTCGCGACCCTCGACCCGGTCACGCTCCGCCTGGAGCGGCTCATCGGCCTGCCTTCGGCGGGCGGCGTGCAGTGGGGCGCCGAGCTGATGCGGGACGGCGCGTGGACCTGGATCTACGGCGTGGAAGGCGACGGCGCGACGAAGTACCTGCACCTCGCCCGGGCCCCGCTGGGCCGGCTCGACGGGCCGTGGCAGTTCCGGACCGCGAACGGCTGGTCGGCCGACCCGGCGGCTTCGGCGCGGCTGCTCGGCGACGTCGGCAGCTCGTTCGGGGTCACCCCGGTGGACGGCGAGTACCTGCTCACCACCTTCGGCTCCGG
>DASXYS010000092.1:0-29974 GCA_036502365.1 Amycolatopsis sp. | reverse complement strand
GCTGACGTGGGCCGATCGGCGATCGAGTACAAAAGGAGACCGGGCCTCTGCCGGGAAATGATCAAGATGTGGTGTCAAGATCACTAGCAGAGGCCCGACCCATACCCACAGCCGGGATCACAGACAGGCACTAACCGTCATGAACACTCACGAGGCAGCCCGGCCAGGAACGCCTCCACCGCCCCACGGTAGGTCTCCGGTGCCTCGGCGTGCGGCAGGTGCGCCGAACCGGGGACGACGAAGTGCCGCGCGCCGGGGACCCGCTCGGCGACCGCGGCCTGCTGACCGGCCGGCATGGCCGTGTCCTCGCCCTCCACGACCAGCAGCGGGCACCGGATGCCGTCCACAATGGACCAGTAGTCGTGGCGGCCCCACTCGGCGGCGATCTCGTAGAGGTCCGGCAGGTCGGCGATCAGGTGGTACCCGTCGTCCCGCTCCTCGACGCACTCGGTGAAGTAGTCGCCCGCCGAGCCGAAGAACTCGCGGACGTGCGCGAGCGATTCGAACGCCGTCGGCCAGCTTTCGAAGTAGCCCCGCCAGGTCTCGACGGTGCGGCCGCGCTGGTCGGGCGCGAAGTCCTCGCTGACCACGGCAGGCACCAGCTCCGGGTGCGCCGCCGCCGTCGCCCACGCGTGCAGCCCGCCCATGGAGTGCCCGATCAGCACGCTCGGGCCGATCTCGCGCAGCACCTCGGCGACGTCGGCGGCGAACTGCTCCGTGGTCCACGGCCCGGTGTGCGGCGCGCGGCCGTGGCCGCGCGCGTCGAGGCCGTACACCTCGCCGTACGGCTTGAGCCACTGCGCGACCCGCCACCAAGTCCGGGCCCGGCCCATCAGCCCGTGCAGCAACAACACCGACACGCCCGTGCCGGAGTCGCCGCCGAAGTGGATCAGCCCTGGTCGCATCGCATCTCCCGCCCGTTTGCCCGCCAGCCAATCACATCGCACCACTTAGGGTGGTGCGATGCGCAGCCGCCGCCCCGTCGTCCTCGCCCTCGCCGGCGTGCTCGCGCTTTCCGCGTGCAGTACGGACGAGCCGCCGCCGATGCACCCCTCGGCGGGCGCCGCCAGTGCGGGCGATCCGTACTACCCGGAGGATGGCAACGGCGGTTACGACGCGCTCGATTACCGCGTCGGCGTCGGCTATGACCCGGCGAACGGGCACCTCGACGGCGACACCACGGTGACCGCGAAGGCCACACAAGACCTCAGCCGCTTCGACTTCGACCTGCGTGGCCTCGACGTGCAGTCGGTCGAGATCGACGGCAGCCCCGCGAAGTTCAGCCGTGACAAGGCGCTCAAGCTGGTGGTCACACCACCTTCGCCACTGCGCGCGGGAACGACGTTCCACACCCGGGTCCGCTACGGCGGCGACCCGTCGAAGACCGCGCACGAAGGCGCCAGCGAGATCGGCTGGAGCCGCTCGGCCGACGGCGGCGCGTACATGGTGGGCGAGCCCCATTCGGCGGCGTTCTGGTTCCCGGTCAACGAAACCCCGCGGGACAAAGCGACCTTCAGCCTCACCGCGCACGTGCCTACCGGCTGGACGGTGATCTCCAACGGCCGTGAACAGGGCACCTCGACCGCGGCCGGGCAGACCACCAGCACGTGGACCGAGCCGAACCCGATCGCCAGTTATCTCACCACCATCGCGATCGACAAGTTCACCGTGGAGCGTTCGGCGCTGCCGGACGGGACGCCCGTGGTGTCCGCGTACGCGCCGGGCGCCGAGGCCCGCGAAGGGACCGGGAGCCAGCTGCCCGACGTGCTGGCCTTTCTGGCCGGCAAGTTCGGCCCGTACCCGCAGAGCGCGGCCGGCGGGATCTACCTCGACGAGGACATCCACTTCTCGCTGGAGACGCAGACGCGCCCGACGTACGCGAAGTGGGCCGAGCTGCCCACCCTGGTGCACGAGAACGCGCACCAGTGGTTCGGCGATTCGGTTTCGCTGGATTCCTGGTCGGACATCTGCCTGAACGAGTGCTTCGCGTCGTACGCGCAGTGGCTCTGGTCCGAGCGCGAGGGCGAGAACCTGGACGACCGTTACCGCGCGGCCGTCGAGATCACCCACGACAGCACGGACTTCTGGAGCCAGAAGCTCACCGGGATGGGTGCCGGCCACGAGTTCGAAGGCGTGTACGACAAGGGAATCCTCGCCCTGCACGCGTTGCGGCGGCGGATGGGCGAGACGGCGTTCGACCGGCTCCTGCACGAGTGGCCCGCCGAGCACCGCCACGGCAACGCGACGTGGGACCAGTTCGTGCAGCTGGTGTCGAAGGTCAGCGGGCAGAACCTGACCGCGTTCATCGACGACTGGTTCCGTGGCGCGAAACGACCGGACGACGCCGACCTCTACCCCGGCTCCCTGCGTTCCTGATCGGAGCTGCCGAGCAGGGAGCGGGTCAGTGCCCCGCGCGCGTCCTTCATCTCGGCCAGCGCCTCGGACAGGTCGGCGTCGACGATCGTGACGTGCGGGTCTTCCGGCCGGGCGGTGATGGCGCGCAGAGTGGCGCGGCGCAGCAATTCCTTCACGAAGGAGGCCGTGACGCCTTCGGTGGCCTCGACGACCGGCGCCAGGTCCGCGGTCACGTTCAGGCCGCGGGAGTACAGCTCCAGCAGCGCGGCGCGGCCGGCGGCGTCGGGGAGCGGGATCTCGACGGCCAGGTCCACCCGGCCCGGCCGGTCGGCCAGCGCCTTCTCCAGCTGGCTCGCGCGGTTGGTGGTGAGCAGGAACGTGACGTCGGCGTCGCCGCCGACGCCGTCCATCGCGTCGAGCAGGCTGAACAGCAGCGGGCCGCCACCCGTGTGGTGGCTGCGGTCCTCCGCGATGAGGTCGACGTCCTCGACCACGACCACACTCGGCTGAAGCCGGCGCGCGAGAGTGGCCGCCTTGGCGACGAAACGCATTGCCGTGCCGGTCAGGACCACCACCGTGCTGCCGGGCAGCCGCCCCATCAGATACCGGACGGTGTGGGTCTTTCCGGTGCCGGGCGGGCCGTGCAGCAGCAGGCCGCGCTTGAGGTGCTGGCCGGCGGCGAGCAGCCGCGCGCCCTGCTCGGCGATGCCGATGGTGTGCCGCTCGACGGCGTCCAGCACGCCTTCGGGCAGCACCACGTCACCCTCGTCCAGCGTCGGGCGGGGCAGGAAGGTGAGCAGCTCGTTGCCGCGGTGCTCGCTGACGCCGAACGCCGGCACCTGGCCGCGCAGCACGTCGTGCTCGACCATCAGCTGCTCGATGCGGTCGCGCGCCGCGGTGGCCGCCGCGCGGCTGCCGGACAGCACCTCCAGCCGGCACTGCAGCTGGCCGTACTGGGGATTCGCGCCGCGGACGCCGATCAGCACGCGGGCGCCGTCCGGCGCGACGGTGCCCACCAGGCCGAGCTGCACCACATCCGCCGCCGCCTCGGGCCCGATCGCCGCCGTGCGGTAGTCGACCGCGCCCAGCTCGTACAGCCCGTGGTTCCGCCCGGCGACCAGCATGCCCACCAGGTCCTCGTGACCACGCTGCCCGCCGGCGATACCGAACCATTCGGTGACCGTGCCGTGCTCGGCGAGATACGCGTCGACCCCCGCCTGGATGTTCGCGTGCTCCCAGTCCTCGAAAACCCGCGTGACGACCAGTGCCTGGGCGAGCGCGCCGGCGAACTCGTGTTCTTCCCCCATGCATCCCAGAGTGGCATGGTCAGGCCGCCTTCGCGCGATCATGCGGGTAGTCCGGCAGCTCGAACCCGTTGAGCACCTTCGCCGACCGGCGGAACAGCAGTTTCGTCGGCAGGTAGCGCAATGCCCGCATGGCCAGGCGCTGCAGCCGGATTCCCTTTTCGGTCAGCGGGACGATCAGGCCGGCGCTGTCGCGGCCCAGCTTCTGGTTCGCCAGCACCCACGGCCGCAGGCGCCGCTCGTACACCGCCAGCCCGGCGGCGTAATCCCCGCCGCACGCGGCCAGTTCGCCGGCCAGCACGTACGCACCGACCAGCGCCAGGCTGGTGCCCTGGCCGGACGCCGGCGACGAGCAGAAGGCGGCGTCGCCCAGCAGGCCGACGCGGCCGCGCGACCAGGAGTCCTGGATGACCTGGCTGCAGGAGTCGAAGTAGAAGTCCGGCGCCGCGTCCAGCTGGTCGGCGAAGGCGGCGGACTCCCAGCCCATGCCGGCCAGCCGCTCGCGGACGATCTCCTTCTGCTGCCCGGTGTCCCGGTGGTCGTAGTCGAGCTCGTCGGCGCGCAGCGAAACGAACGCCATCAGGTCGTGGTTGGCGTTGATCGTCCGCACACCCACGCTGCGGCCGGGCTCGGTGTAGACGAGCGCCCAGTTCTTCAGGTCCAGGTGGTTGCGCACCGTCCAGAACGAAAGGTACGAGCCGAGGTGGCGGATCGGCACCTCGCCGAAGGCCAGCGAGCGGACGCCGGAGTGCAGTCCGTCCGCGCCGATCACCACGTCGAACACCCGCGGCGCACCGGCGGCGAACGTCACGTGCACACCGTCCGGCTGCTCGTCCAGCGCCGTGATCCGGTCGCCGAAGACGTACTCGGTGGTGTCCTTCGTCGCGTCGTACAGCACGCGGGACAGGTCGCCGCGCAGGATCTCGATCTCCGCGATCAGCCCGTCGCCGCCGAACTGGCCGACGGTCATCGACGCGAGCCGGCGGCCCGTCCGGTCGACCAGCGAGAGCCCGCCGGTGTCCGTGCACGCGGCGCGGACCTGCTCGGCCAGCCCCATCCGCCGCACCGCTTCCTTGGCGATGCCGCGCACGTCCACGGCCTGGCCGCCCGGCCGCAGCCCCGGCGCCCGCTCGACCACCGTGGCTTCGGCGCCGAACCGGCGCAGCCAGAACGCCAGCGCCGGACCGGTGATGCTCGCCCCCGAGATCAGCACCCGCATGATCTGCCCCCTCCACTTGTCGCCCCCTGATGATAGTCACAACCATTTGACAGTAGCTACCACTTTTTTCCGGGCGAACTGCCGGGGTGGATCAGTAGGCTGGGGGCATGGCAGTGGTCAAGATCAACGCAATCGAGGTCCCCGAAGGCGCCGGCCCCGAGCTGGAGAAGCGCTTCGCCGCGCGGCTGCACGCAGTCGACAACCAGCAGGGCTTCCTCGGCTTCGAGCTCCTCCGCCCGATCTCCGGCGAGTCGCGCTACTTCGTCTACACGAAGTGGGAGACGGAAGAGGCCTACCAGGCCTGGGCGGCCGGCCCGGCGCGCGAGGCCCACTCGGGCGAGCGGGCGAAGCCGGTTTCCTCCGGCGCGAACCTGCTGGAGTTCGAGGTGGTCCAGGCGTCCAAGCCGGGTGAGTGACGAACTCACCCGCGCGGCCGAGCTGATCCACGGCGCCGGCGCGCTGCTGGTCTGCGCCGGCGCCGGCATGGGCGTGGACTCCGGGCTGCCCGATTTCCGCGGCGGCGAGGGGTTCTGGCGGGCCTACCCGCCGTACGCCCATCTCGGCCTGCGCTTCGAAGAGCTGGCCGACCCGCGGCACTTCGCCGACGACCCCGAACTGGCGTGGGGCTTCTACGGGCACCGGCTCGCGCTGTACCGGCGGACTGTGCCGCACCACGGGTTCGAGCTGCTGCGCGCGTGGGGCGAGCCGAAGCCCGGTGGCGTCCGCGTGTTCACGTCCAATGTGGACGGCCAGTTTCAGGCTGCCGGTTTCCCGCACGTCGCCGAGGCACACGGCTCGATCCACTACCTCCAGTGCGTTGACGGCTGCGCGGACGAGATCTGGCCGGCGTCCGATGTGGACATCGACCTCGACGAGACGACGATGCGCGCCCGGCCGCCGCTCCCGTCGTGCCCGCGCTGCGGCGGCCTGGCCCGGCCCAACATCCTGATGTTCGGCGACTTCTCCTGGGTGCCACACCGCACCGAGGAGCAGCTCGACGAGCTGACCGCGTGGCGGCGCGAGAACCGGGACCTCGTGGTGGTCGAGCTGGGCGCCGGGCAGGCCGTGCCCACCGTCCGCCGGTACGCCGAGCTGGCCAGCGCCGCGAACGGCGCGCTGGTCCGGATCAACCCGCGCGAGCCCGAGGTCCGGCACGGCCGCGGCGTCTCGATCGCGGCCGGGGCGCTGGAGACGTTGCTCAGTCTCGGGTGAGGGGCCGGTTGCGGTTCAGCAGCGGGAACGGGCGGCCCTCGCCGTCGGTCGCGGACCGGGCAGCGACCACAAACCCTTGCCGCGCAGGGAAACCGGCTGTCTGCGGGTTCTGCTCGTTGACGCAGCCACTCACGGCAGCCGCACCTCGGCGTAGACCGCACGGTGGTCGGTGCCCGGCACGTCCAGCACGCGGTAGTCCTGCACGGCCGCCCGCTTATCGACCAGCACGTGGTCCAGGGTGACCAGCGGGACCCGGTCGGCGGGCCAGGTGGGCTGCAGGCCGTCGCCGCGCTGATCGGCCGCGTCCTGGTAGCCGCGGGTGAGGACGGTCTGCAACGCGGCGTGGTCGAGCGTCGCGTTGAAGTCGCCAGCCAGAATCCGCAGGCCGTGCTCGCCGGCGGCGCGCGAGAGATCCTTGATTTCGGCTTCCCACTGGTCCGCACCACTGTCCGGGGACAGCGGGTGCACCGCGACCAGCTCCACCGTCGTGCCCCCGCCGAGGTCGGCCAGCGCGCCGGGCTGCTTCGCGGCGGAATCGCCCGTGTAGTTCTCCTCGGTGAGCGGGAAACGCGAGACGATGCCGGAGCCGTTCGCGCCGGAAGCCGGGTGCAGCACCCGGTTCGGCAGCAGCGCGAACAGGCCCGCCTGGGTCAGCCCGGCGACCGCGGCCGGCGTCATCTCGAGCAGGTTGAGCACGTCGACGTGGTTGTCCCGGACCAGGTTCACGATCGCCTGCGGGTCGGCCCGGCCGAGATAGAGGTTCGCCGACATCACCCGCAGCGTCTGGCCGGCGACGGCGGGCTGGTCGTCGGCCAGCACCCGCGGGGTCACGAAAACCGCCAGCAGGACCGCCATCGCGAGCGCGATCCCGCCCGTCCACCAGCGGCGCAGTGCGAGCGCCAGCCCGCCGAGCACCACTCCGTAGACCACCGCGTACGGCGTGAGGGACAGCAGCGCCAGCGTGTACCAACCGCCGTCGTAGCCGACCGCGCGCAGGGCCGTGAGCAGCGCAAACGGCACCCCGGCGAGCAGCAGCAGGCCTGTGACCAGCCGGTTTCGCGGGCGGCGTACCCGCACCTCGTCGTCGATCACCATGGCCTTGAGTATGCCGACTCCCGCTCGCCGCCAGCAGGACAGCACCGTTCCTCCACCAGACCTTCACAGCGGCTGACAGCACGCTGTGCGCGTGCTGACAGCGCCCCCGTCCACAGTGGTACTCAAGCGACAGCAGGAGGAGGCACCAAAATGTCGCATGCGATCCGGGCCGAGGGCCTGGTCAAGCATTTCGGGGAAACGAAGGCGCTGGACGGGGTGGACCTGGAGGTCCCGTTCGGCAAGGTGGTGGGGGTGCTCGGGCCGAACGGCGCGGGCAAGACGACGGCGGTGCGCATTCTGGCGACACTGCTCAAACCGGATGCCGGGCACGCCACGGTCGGGGGCTACGACGTGGTCAAGGACCCCGTCCGCGTCCGCGGCCTGATCGGGCTCACCGGGCAGTACGCGTCGGTGGACGAGGACCTCAACGGCACCGAGAACCTGATGCTGATCGGCCGGCTGCTGGACTATTCGAGGGCCGACGCGAGGGCACGGGCGAAGGAGCTGCTGGAGCGGTTCGAGCTCACCGACGCGGCGAAGCGCCCGGTCCGCACCTATTCCGGCGGCATGCGGCGCCGGATCGACCTGGCGGCGAGCCTGGTCGGCCGGCCCGAGGTGCTCTACCTCGACGAGCCGACCACCGGGCTCGACCCGCACGCCCGCAACGAAGTCTGGGCGGTGGTGCGCAACCTCGTCGCCGAGGGCGCGACGGTGCTGCTCACCACACAGTATCTCGAAGAGGCCGACCAGCTGGCCGACAAGATCACCGTGATCGATCACGGGCGCGTGGTCGCCGACGGCCGCGCGGACGAGCTGAAGCGCCGCGTCGGCGGCCAGACACTGCAGGTCCGGCCCACGTCCATGGCCGACCTGGACGCGGTTTTCCGCATCCTGGCCACTCTCACCGGCGTGCGCCCGACCCGCGACGACGACACCGGTCTGCTGACCGCCCCGGTGTCCGACCCGGTGCTGCTGTCCACTCTGGTCCGCAAGCTCGACGAGGCCGGCATCACCTCCGACGAGCTGGCCCTGCGCCTGCCGAGCCTCGACGAGGTGTTCCTGGCGCTGACCGGCCGCGCCGCCGAAGAGTCCACTTCGGACCGTTCACTGGAAAGGACCCTGTCGTGACGACCCTGGCACTGGAGCCGCCGCGGCACATCAGCCCGGCGAAGGGGGCGCAGCACGCGCTTTCCCTGGCATGGCGCGGAATCCTGAAGATCCGGAAGAACCCGGAGCAGCTGGCCGACGTCACGCTGATGCCGATCATCTTCCTGCTCATCTTCACCTACCTGTTCGGCAACGCGCTCGGCGGTTCGATCACGAACTATCTGCAGACGCTGGTGCCCGGCGTGATCGTGATGAACATCCTGCAGGCCAGCCTGAGCGTCGGCGTGCAGCTGAACACCGACGTGAACAAGGGTGTGTTCGACCGCTTCCGCAGCATGCCGATCGCGCGGTCCGCGCCGCTGATCGGGGCGGTGCTGGCGGACGTCGTGCGCTACCTGGTCTGCCTGACCGTGCTGATGATCGTCGCGACGATCATGGGCTACCGCCTCGGCACCGACCCCGGCCAGTTCGTCGTGGCGATCCTGCTGGTGGTGGCTTTCGGCCTGTCCTTCTGCTGGGCCTCGGTGTTCGTCGGGATGCTGATGAAGACCCCGGGCGCCGCGCAGGGCCTGATGTTCGTGTTCATCATGCCGCTGACCTTCGGCAGCAACGTGTTCGTCTCCACCGCCACGATGCCCGGCTGGCTGGCGGCCTGGGCGGACATCAGCCCGGTCAGCCTGATGGCCAACGCCCTGCGCGGGCTGATGAACGGCGGCCCGGTCGCGGGCCCGCTCGGCGGCGCGCTGGCCTGGATGGCCGGTCTGATCCTGGTCTTCTTCCCGCTGGCCACCTGGGCCTACCGCCGGCGGGTGTGAAGGGGGCGGCACGGGGGTGCCGAACCGGGCGGTCTTCCTGGCGCGGGGTGCCGGGAAGACCGCCCGCTGCCATGCCGTGGTTCAGGAACCAGTGTCCACTTCGGACATCAGCCAGGCTATCCCGTCCGCACGGGGCATCGCCCGGACCTCCGCGACGATCTCGGCGTACCGCGGCCCCAGTGCGGCTTCCAGCTCGCCGATCAGGGTGACCACCTCGGGGTTGCCGAGGTCGAACCGTCCGCGGACCGCCGCCGACAGCCCGAGCAGCCGGGCGGCGGCCTCGGTCCGGCCCTGCTGGAAGCGGATCTCCGCGAACAGCTCCACCACCCGGGCCAGGTCCGGCATGTCCGACCGGCGGGCGATCGACCGGATGGCCGCCGCCGCACCGGCCTCCGCGAGTTCCGGGTGGCCCTCGGTCAGGTGGATCGCCGCGGTGTAGAGCCCCAGCCACTCCGCTTCGAATTCGCTGGGGAACGGCCAGGTCCCGGACATGGCCTCGATCTCCCGCACCATGGCCCAGGCCTCGGGCAGCCGCTTCTCGCGCAGCAGGATCTCGGCTCGGCCGAACGACAGGATCATCAGCAGCTGACGATTCCCCGCCGCGTGACGCTCGGCGGCCTCCAGCTCCCGCCAGGCCCCGGCGTGGTCGCCGGCGCGGGACCGCTCGATGGCCAGCCGCCACCACTGCTGTACCGCGTCGTCGTCCGAGCGCAGTTCCAGTGCCAGCCGCAGCCCCTCGGTGTAGGCCGCGATGGCCCCTTCACGATCGCCGCGCTGCGAAAGGCTGCTCGCGCGGAAGCTCAACGTCATGGCCAGCCCCCACCGGTCCCCGACCGCCGCGAACCCCCTGTGCGCCTCCTCGCGGGACCGTTCCGCCGCCTCCAGCTCGCCGAGGTCGCTGAGCAGGAAGCTCTCCGCCCAGCGGCCCGCGGCCCGGCCCCACCCGTCCGAGGTGCTCAGCGCCCGCTCGATCTCCCGGCGGGCCAGCTCCCGATGGCCGCTGAGGAAAGCCACCATCGGCAGCGCGACGCACAACCAGGGGTTCCGGTCCACCGCGCCGGCGCGGACGCACTCGTCGATCAGCTCCGCCGCCCCGTCCAGCTGCTGCGGCCCCATCACCGCCTGCATCATCATCCGGATCAGCCGCAGCCCCGCCGAGGTGTCCGCGGGCAACCGGTCGCCGAAGGCCAGCACCTCGTCCGAGTAGGCCCGCGCCCGCTCGCTCTGGCCGAGAATCGTGAGGTACCAGACCAGACCGAAGAGCAGACGGCCGGAGGAATCGGCGTCGGACGTCTCGATGGCGGCGCGCAGCGCACCGGTCAGGTTGTCGTTCTCCCGCTCGTAGACGTCGATCGCCTCGAGCTGGGCGGCTGAGCGCAGCATCGGGTCGAGGCGCTCGGCCAGGTCGAGGTAATAGCGCACCATCGAGGCCTGCAGCGCCGCCCGCTCCCCCGCGTCGACGAGCCGTTCGGTCGCGTAGACCCGGAGCGTTTCCAACATCCGGTACCGCTGCTCGCCGCCGACGTCGATCGTGTCCACAATGGACTTTTCCAGCAGCGAGCCCAGCACGTACCCGATCTCGCCGGCGGGCAGCTGGTCGTCGGCGCAGACCTGCTCCACGGCGGTCTCGTCGAACGTCGCCGCGAACACCGCGAGCCGACGGGCGAGCACCACCTCGGCGTCGGTGAGCAGGTCCCAGCTCCACTCGACGACGGCACGCAGGGTCCGCTGGCGCGGCAACGCGGTGCGGCTGCCGGAAGTGAGCAGGCGGAACCGGTCGTCGAGGCGCTCGGCGATCCGGGCCACCGGCATGGATCGCAGCCGGGCCGCGGCCAGCTCCAGCGCGAGCGGCATCCCGTCGAGCCGGCGGCAGATCTGGGTCACGGCGTCCACAGTGGACTCGTTCAGGATGAAATCGGGCCGGACGGCGACGGCGCGGTCCAGGAACAGCCGGGCCGAGTCCAGCACCCCCACTTCGCCCGGCGACGCCGATTCCGCCGGCACCGGCAGCGAACCGAGCGGGCACAGCGCCTCCCCGGTGATCGCGAGCGGCTCCCGGCTGGTGGCGAGGATGCGCAGCCCGGACGCGCGGCGCAGCAGGTCGTCGGCCAGCTGCGCGGCTACGTCCACCACGTGCTCGCAATTGTCCAGCACCAGCAGCGAATCCCCGCCCGAGAGCACCTCCACGGCATGGTCCAGCAGGTCCACCGGCCGCCGCAGCACCTCGGCCTCGCCGGCGCGGATGTCTCGGACCTCGAGCGCGGTGAGCAACGCGCCCAGCACGTCGTGCGAATCGCGGACACCGGCCAGCGGTACGAACCAGACGCGACCACGGCCGTGCGCGGGATGGCGCGAAGCCGCCTCGGTCGCCAGCCGCGTCTTGCCCGCGCCGCCCGGCCCGACCAGCGTCACCAGCCTGGATCCCGCCAGCAGCTCAGCCAGCAGCTTGAGCTCGTCGTCACGGCCGACGAAGCTGGTCAGCCGCACCGGCAGCCGGTCCGCGGCCGGGGCGGCCGGGGCGAACTCGCCGCGCAACGCCTGGAGGTGCACTTCCTGCAGCTCGGCCGACGGGTCGACGCCCAGCTCGTCGGCGAGCGTCGTCCGCAGCGTGGCGTAAACGGCGAGCGCGTCGGCCTGCCGCCCGGCCGCGCACAGCGCCCGGATCCGCAGGCCGGCCAGTCGCTCACGCAACGGGTGCGCCTCGGCCGCCGTGGCCAGGTCGGCGAGCACACCGGCGTGCCCGCCCAGGCGTAGTTCAGCCTCGAAGCGGTCTTCGGCGACTTCCGTGCGCAGCTCCTCCAGCCGCGTCGCGGGCGCGGGCGCGAAGGGCGCGTCGAGGACGTCCGCCAGCGCTTCGCCGTGCCACAGTCCGAGGGCTTCACGCAACAGCTCGGCCGCGAGGGTGTCGTGGCCCGCGGAAAGTTCGCGCCGTCCTTCGGCCGCCAGGCGTTCGAATCGGTGTACGTCCACAGCCCGTGCTTCGAGCGCCAGCCGGTAACCGCCCGAGCCGGACTCCAGCTCGGCGCCGGCCGGCCGCAGGGCCCGCCGCAGCCGCGAGACCAGCGATTGCAGCGCGTTCGCGGCGTCCGAAGGCGGCTCGTCACCCCACAGGCCGTCGATCAGCGCCTCCGCGGAGACGGCCCGGCCGGCGTCCAGCGCGAGCCGGGCCAGGAGCATGCGAAGGCGGGCCCCGCCGATGTCGATCGGGGTGCCGTCTTCACCGACCGCGCGCAGCGGCCCCAGCAGCGCCAGGCGCATGACACCAGCTTTCCAGACCGTCGCCCGGGCCGAGCGCGAACGGCCGAGCGGGAACCGACGGAAGTGTGGACTTTTACGACAAAACACCCTAACCCGCTCAGTACGGCGCGGGCCGGACGATACGTTGCAGCCGGTTCCACGCAGCAGATGTGCAGACAGGAGCGTCCATGACTTTGCAGCACCGCTGGCGCCGTCCGGCCGTGATGGCCGCGGCCACGCTGGCCGCGCTCAGCCTGAGCAGCGGGATCGCTTCGGCGGGCCAGGACGGCTGGGGCGCGCCGACGCCCGGGTCCGACGGCGGGGGCGACAGCTACTACCCGCAGGACGGCAACGGCGGCTACGACGTCGCCGACTACGACCTCAAGGTCGGCTACGCGCCGGACACCCACCAGCTGACCGGCCTCCAGACCATCTCCGCCCGCGCCACGCAGTCACTCAGCTCGTTCGACCTCGACCTGACCGGCCTCACCGTCGACTCGGTGAAGATCGACGGGCGCGCCGCGGAATTCAGCCGCACCGGTCAGCACGAGCTGGTGATCAAGCCGTCCCGGCCGCTGTACCGCGGCCAGCAGTTCCAGGCCGTGATCGCCTACCACGGCGTACCGGCGCCGATCGAAGACCCGTCGCTGGGCGCCAACGGCTGGCAGTTCGCGAAGTCCGGCGGCGCGTTCGTCGCCGGCGAGCCGAAGTCGGCCACCACCTGGTACCCGGTCAACGACACCCCGCTCGACAAGGCGACGTTCCACCTCGCCATCACCGTCCCCGACGAGTGGGGCGTGATCGCGAACGGCCGTGAGACCGGCTCGCACAAGACGGCGAACGGCACCACCCACGTGTGGGCCGAGTCGACGCCCGCGGTGCCGTACATGACCACCGTCGCCATCGACAAGTGGACGTTCGACCGGCAGAAGCGCCAGGACGGCACCCCGATCGTCAGCGCCTTCGCGCCCGGCACGCCCGATTCCACCAAGCAGGCCGAGGCGAAGCTGCCGGAGATCCTCGACTTCCTGGAGTCGAAGTTCGGCAAGTACCCGGTCGACGCGGCGGGCGGCATCTTCCTGGCCGAGCCCATCGGGTTCTCGCTGGAGACGCTGAGCCGGCCCATCTACTCGGGCCGCGCGGGCAACGTCGACACGATCGTCCACGAGAACGCGCACCAGTGGTACGGCGACACCGTGGCCGTGGACCACTGGAAGGACGTCTGCCTCAACGAGTGCTTCGCCTCGTACGCGGAATGGCTGTGGTCGCAGGCCAAGGACGGGGTCGACCTCGACGCCCAGTACCTCAACCAGGTCAAGACGGCGAGCACCGCGTTCTGGAACGGCAAGCTGTACGACATGGGCCCCGGCAACGAGTTCACCTACGTGTACTCGAAGGGCCCGCTCGCGCTGCACGCGCTGTCCAAGTACATGGGCCAGGCCGCCTTCGACCGCGTGCTGAAGACCTGGAACAGCTTGCACCACAACGGAAACGCGAGCATGCAGGACTTCCAGCACTACGCGGAGTCGGTGTCGCACAAGGACCTCCAGGGGTTCTTCGACGCGTGGATCTACGGCAACGGCAAGCCCGCCGACCAGTACCTCTACCCGGGCGGCCTCAAGCCCGCCGCCTGATCTCACCGGTCCGTGAAGGCCTCCCTACTCTGGTGGGGAGGCCTTCACGGCGTTCGGAGGGAGAAACGCGCATGACGGTGCTGCTGACCGGGTTCGAGCCGTTCGGCGGTTCGGGGACCAACCCGTCCTGGGAGGCGGTCTCCCTGGTGGCCGCGCGGCGCGACGACGTGGTGGCCGTGGAGCTGCCGTGTGCGTTCGACGCGTCGCTGCCCGCGCTCCGGGCCGCGATCGAACGGCACCGGCCGGAGGTTGTCGTCTGCGTCGGCCAGGCCGGCGGCCGCGCGGACGTGACGCCGGAGCGCGTCGCGATCAACCTCGTCGACGCCCGCATCCCGGACAACGCCGGCGCGCAGCCGGTGGACGTGCCCGTGGTCGAAGGCGGCCCGGCGGCGTACTTCACGTCGCTGCCGGTGAAGGCCGCGGTCGCGGCGATCCGCGCGGCGAACGTGCCCGGCTCGGTGTCGCACACCGCCGGGACGTACGTGTGCAACCAGGTCTTCTACGGCCTGATGCACCTGCTGGCCACGGACTTTCGCGGCCTGCGCGGCGGTTTTGTGCACGTGCCCTCGGCACCGGACCAGGTGCCCGACGACGAGCCGAGCCTGCCGGTCGAGCAGTCGGCCACGGCGCTGGACGCGGTGGTCGACACGGTCCTGTCCGTGCACGAGGACCTCACGGTGTCCGCCGGGACGCTGAACTAGGAGACTCCCGGCTTGAGCTGTTCGGTGAAGAACCGGACCAGGTCCTCCGGCGTCTCCTTGGCCTTGGCGGCGTCGACGCTCACCAGCATCCCGCACACCGGACGGCCGTCGGCCTCGAAGATCAGCAGGCCGGCGAGCTGGCCGATGCCCGCGACGTACCGGCCCTGCATCCCGCCGCCCGACCAGGTGCCGCGGACGATCTTGCTGCCGCCCATCTGCGTCTGCGCGCCGGCTTCGAGCACGTCGAGGCTGAGGCCCTGGTAGTACGTCACGGATTTGCCCGCCCCGGTTCCGGAGCCGAACTCACAGGTCACGGCGCTCTGCGCGGAGACCGTCCGCGCGAGCACGTCCGCGGGCGCGCACGAGGACCGGCTGGCGACGGTGCCCGCGAGCGGGCGGACGCACGGCGTGAACCCCAGACTGTCCGGCGTGCCGGGCTGCTCGCAGCCACTCGCCACGGGCGGGGTGCCGGAGCCGCCCGGGCTGCCGGAACCGTTCAGCGTCAGGACGAGCACCACCGCGACGATCGCGACGAGCACCAGCGCACCGGCCCCGATCAGGATCGGCTTCTTGGCGCTCTTCTTCGGCGGCTGCCACAGCTGCACCGGCGGCCCTTGCGGCGCAGACGGCGCGAACCGGGGCTGCTGGGCCATCGGCTGGGACGGCGGCGGAAACTGTTGCGGCGCAACGGATTGACTCTGATGCGCGGCCACCGGCTGACTCTGGTGCGGCGCCTGACTCTGGTAGGCGGCCACCGGCTGGCTCTGCTGCGGCGACGGCCATGCCTGGTCCGGCCGGGTCGCGGGCGGGCGGACCGGGGCGAAGGCGGGCACGGTGAGGCTCGGGCCGCCGTCGCCGAGTGGCACGTGGTGCAGCCCGAACGCGACCGCGGTCTCGGGCTGGTCCTGGGTGGTCGGGACGACGCCGAGGGTCGAGCCGAGCAGCCCGGCCAGCAGCGGCATCCGGCTCGGCCCACCGACCAGGTACACGCCACCGAGCTGTTCGGGCGCCAGCCCGGCGCGGCGGATCGTGGCGGCCAGCAGCTCCGCGCTGCGCAGCAGGCTCGGCCGCACCAGCGCTTCCAGCTCGGCGCGCGTGACGAGCACGTCGCCGAACGGGTCGGGCATCGGCACCTCGGTCTGCTGGTGGCGCGAAAGGCTTTCCTTGGCGTCACGGACATCCTGCAGCAAGGCGCGGCGACGGCGCCGGTCACCGGTGTTCTCCGGGCGCAGCAGCTGCTGCCACTG
This sequence comes from Amycolatopsis sp., assembly GCA_036502365.1. Classification (GTDB taxonomy): domain Bacteria; phylum Actinomycetota; class Actinomycetes; order Mycobacteriales; family Pseudonocardiaceae; genus Amycolatopsis. Next base: position 14,048 of record DASXYS010000092.1, on the reverse strand, counting down.
CGCGGGGTCGGCGTGCGAGACCGACCGTCCGACGTGGACGAGCAGCGCCTGGTCGATCTCGAGACTGCCGAGGTCGGGCAGGCCGTCCTCGGCGAGCACCGAGAAGCCCTGGGCGCCGATGCCGACCACAGCGCAGTCGAACGTCCCCGCGCCGAGGTCGTACACCGCGAGCGGGCCGTGGTACGGGGTCTGGGTGCGCAGCGTCGCGTAATGGGCGGCCGCGGCAACGGGCTCCGGCACGAGGTGGACGTTCGTGAACCCGGCCCGCGTCGCGGCGTCACGCAGCGTCTGCTGGCGGGCGGCGCCCCAGCCCGCGGGATGGGAGATGCGAACCTGCCCCGGCCCGCGCGAAAGCTGGCGCTCGGTCTCCTCGCCCATCCGCCGGAGCACGGCCGCGAACGCGTCGGCGACGTCGTAGGTGCGCTCACCCAGCAGCAGCTTGCCGTCATCGATCCGGCGCTTGGGGTTCGGCTCGAACCGGCTGGGGTCGAGCCGCGCGCGGCGCTCGGCGTCCTGGCCGACGACCAGCAGCCCGTCGTCACCGGCGTACACCGCGGACGACATGGTGACGGAGCCGTCGACCTCGATCGCCCGCGGCCCACGGCCGAACGCCGAAAGCACGCCGACCGTGCTGGAAGTGCCGAAATCGATCGACAGGACGTCCACTCGCTCCCCTCCCGAAGGCCTCGAGCATCGTCTCACGAACGGGTGAGCGCCCCGGCCGGGAAGGGGGTTTCGCGGCTTTCGAGGAACACGGAGCCGTCGAACTCGTTCAGCACCACGGCGGTGGGCGCCTGCCGGGGCGACCACCGAACGAACTCGACGCGGCCGGACAGCGACAGCCAGTGGTGCAGCAGCGGGAAGCTCACGCACTGTCCACTGAGGACCCATCCGGTCGCCATGATGTGTACTGCCGGCTCGCGCCACACCCCGTCGGCCGCGCTCAGGCCGTAGTGGAAGAACACGGTCCCGCCGATCCCGGTGCCGACCACGGATGCCGCATCCGGCAAGCCAGGAGGGCGGCTCCCCGATGGGGAACCGCCCTCCTGGTGAACTACTCGGCCGAGACGTCAGTCCGCTTCGGACTCGCCGTTCTCTTCGTGGCTCGCGGCCCCGATGGAGACCGGGGGCGCGTCCGGGATGGACGACGGGCGCTTCTCACCGCGGAAGGTGAAGTGGGCTTCGTCGTCGCGGTCCTCGGGGTTGCCGCTCCAGCCTTCGACGTCGACCAGGATGATCTGGCCGGCCTCGATCTCGCCGAACAGGATCTTCTCCGAGAGCTGGTCCTCGATCTCACGCTGAATCGTGCGACGCAGCGGCCGCGCGCCCAGCACCGGGTCGAACCCGCGCTTGGCCAGCAGCGACTTCGCCTTCCCGGTCAGCTCGATGTCCATGTCCTTGGCCTTGAGCTGCTTCTCCACCCGCCCGATCATCAGATCGACCATCTGGATGATCTGGTCCTGGGTCAGCTGGTGGAACACGATGATGTCATCGATCCGGTTCAGGAACTCCGGCCGGAAATGCTTCTTCATTTCCTCGTTGACCTTCTGCTTCATCTTCTCGTAGCGGTTCGACACATCCGCTCCGGAAGAGAAGCCGAGGCTGACGGACTTGGAGATGTCCGACGTGCCCAGGTTCGAGGTGAAGATCAGCACCGTGTTCTTGAAGTCGACCGTCCGGCCCTGGCCATCGGTCAGGCGACCGTCCTCCAGCACCTGCAGGAGCGTGTTGTAGATCTCCTGGTGCGCCTTCTCGATCTCGTCGAACAGCACCACCGAGAACGGCTTGCGCCGCACCTTCTCGGTCAGCTGCCCGCCCTCTTCGTAACCGACGTACCCGGGAGGGGCACCGAAGAGCCGCGAGGCGGTGTAGCGGTCGTGGAACTCGCCCATGTCGATCTGGATGAGCGCGTCGTCCTCGCCGAACAGGAACGCCGCGAGCGCCTTGGACAGCTCGGTCTTACCGACACCGGACGGGCCGGCGAAGATGAACGAGCCCGACGGGCGCTTCGGGTCCTTCAGACCGGCACGCGTACGGCGGATCGCCTGGGACACGGCCTTGACCGCGTCCTCCTGCCCGATGATGCGCTTGTGGAGTTCCTCCTCCATGCGCAGCAGCCGGGTGGTCTCCTCCTCGGTCAGCTTGAACACCGGGATGCCGGTCCAGTTGGCCAGCACCTCCGCGATCTGCTCGTCGTCGACCTCGGCGACGACATCGAGGTCGCCGTCCTTCCACTGCTTCTCCCGCTCGCCCTTCTGGCCGAGGAGCGTCTTCTCCTCGTCACGCAGGCGGGCGGCCCGCTCGAAGTCCTGCGCGTCTATCGCGGACTCCTTGTCCCGGCGCACGTCGGCGATCTTCTCGTCGAACTCGCGCAGGTCCGGCGGCGCGGTCATGCGGCGGATGCGCATGCGGGCGCCGGCCTCGTCGATGAGGTCGATCGCCTTGTCCGGCAGGAACCGGTCGTTGATGTACCGGTCGGCCAGCGTGGCGGCGGCGACCAGCGCGGAGTCGGTGATCGAGACGCGGTGGTGCGCCTCGTACCGGTCGCGCAGGCCCTTGAGGATCTCGATGGTGTGCTCGAGCGACGGCTCGCCGACCTGGATCGGCTGGAAGCGGCGCTCCAGCGCGGCGTCCTTCTCGATGTACTTGCGGTACTCCTCGAGCGTGGTCGCGCCGATCGTCTGCAGCTCACCCCGGGCCAGCATCGGCTTCAGGATCGAGGCCGCGTCGATCGCGCCCTCCGCCGCACCGGCACCGACGAGGGTGTGCAGCTCGTCGATGAACAGGATGATGTCGCCGCGGGTCTTGATCTCCTTGAGCACCTTCTTGAGGCGCTCTTCGAAGTCACCGCGGTAACGCGAGCCGGCAACCAGGGAGCCCAGGTCCAGCGTGTAGAGCTGCTTGTCCTTCAGCGTCTCGGGCACCTCGCCCTTGACGATGGACTGTGCCAGGCCCTCGACGACGGCGGTCTTGCCGACGCCGGGCTCGCCGATCAGGACCGGGTTGTTCTTGGTCCGGCGGGACAGGACCTGCATGACCCGCTCGATCTCCTTGCCACGCCCGATGACCGGGTCGAGCTTGCCCTCGCGGGCGAGCACGGTCATGTTGCGGCCGAACTGGTCGAGCACCAGCGACGACGACGGCGTGCCTTCGCCGCGGCCGGAGCCGGACTCGGTCGACTTCTCGCCGGTCTGGTAGCCCGACAGGAGCTGCAGCACCTGCTGACGCACCCGGTTCAGGTCCGCGCCGAGCTTGACGAGCACCTGTGCGGCGACGCCCTCGCCCTCGCGGATCAGGCCGAGCAGGATGTGCTCCGTGCCGATGTAGTTGTGGCCGAGCTGCAGCGCTTCGCGCAGCGACAGCTCCAGCACCTTCTTCGCCCGCGGCGTGAACGGGATGTGCCCGCTCGGCGCCTGCTGACCCTGGCCGATGATCTCTTCGACCTGCTGGCGCACTCCCTCGAGGGCAATGCCCAGCGACTCGAGCGCCTTGGCGGCGACACCCTCACCCTCGTGGATCAGACCCAGGAGGATGTGCTCGGTGCCGATGTAGTTGTGGTTGAGCATCCTGGCCTCTTCTTGGGCCAGGACGACCACCCGCCTCGCGCGGTCGGTGAACCTCTCAAACATGCGCACTCCCTCGACTGCTGCGTCGGCGGCCCGTTTCCTTCGTGGAACGCACCCACGACGGACAGCACCGTGCAGACCACTGTAGTAGCCGCGCGGTCGCGCTGACGTACCACTACTGCCCTCGGTGGTCCTTTCGCACCCGGCCGGTGACCGTCTGGTCACCCCTCATCATCCGGTTGCCCTGCACCTTTACGTCAAGCAGAACGTGCGAACGGCCACGCGGATTCCGCTCGGGACCCCCTGTCCGCTCACCGCGAACACGCCGTGTGCGCTGCGAGTTCCACCAGTTGGGCACCCGATTGGCGTAGCGGGCGATCGCCTGTAAGGTTAGGCAGGCCTAATGAGGTGGGCGGACAGGAGGGCCGCAGTGAACCAGCAGCGGTCCTTCCGCGATGCCCGTGACGTCGGCGACGGCCTCGCCTCCTCGTTGCTGCGGGTCGGGGGGCTGCAGGAGCGCGGGGAGCTGCGACGCGACGTGCCGGCCGGCTGGTTCCGGTGCGCCGACCTGCTCGCGCGGCCCGTGCTGTTCGACGAATGGCGCGAGGTGCTGTCCTCGTGGCTGGCCGGGGAGCACGGCTCGGCGCCGTCGCAGACCGCCGCCAGCTACGTCATGTCCTGGTACCTCCAGGTGCCCGCGTACGTCGGCGCGCTGCTGCTGCACCACGAGCGCCGAGTTCCTTCCCTCAAGCCGGAACTCCTCGCGTTCGGCCTCGGCGAAGACCGCCCGCACCCGGAGGGGATGGCGGTGCTGGGCGACGCCTTCTACTGCCTGCCCACCGACCCCGGCTCGGTGCGCCCGGAGGCCACGGTGGTGCGCGACGAGCGCGCGCTGGCCGGCGTGCTGCGGGCCCAGTACGTGGCCCACGCCGCCCGGTTCGTCCGCGCGTACGCGCCGGGCACCCGGCTCGGCCGCCGCATGCTGTGGGCCGCCGCGACGGACGCGCTCGACAACTCGCTCTGGTGGGCCGGCCGCCAGGGCGGCACCCAGGACGCCGAGGGCGCGGGCGTCGCCGACGCGGCCCTGGTGCTCGACGAGCGTCACCGTCCGCTGACCTCGGCCTCGACCCTGCGGCTCACCGACGGCCCGGACGGTCACCGCGAGTGGGCTCGACGGCGCGAGAGCTGCTGCTTCTCCTACCTGCTGCCCGGCGAGGCCGAGTGCGGAGAGTGCCCGCGAGTCTGCTCCCGCTGAAGGATTAGCCCGGCCGGGTGGACTTTCGGCAGGTCCGGACTGGATCATCGCTCACGGGGGTCCAGCGCGGGCCCCGCGGGCGCACGGGTGGCGGTGAATAAGCGGAATCCGTGCGGGAATGGGGTACCGGCGGGAAAATGATCGCTGCAATCGACAAGTTGCCGATGGCAAAGCGGTTGGCGCCCCTGTCCGTCGCGCACTCGGCCGCCGACGCGGGGTAAACAATGGCGGCCGGTCCGGGAATCAGCGGCCGGCTCGCCCGGAGGCATGCACGTGCAACTCGGCGGCTGTTCGCCGAACAGATCGTGTGCACGCGCAGGCGATCCGGATATACCGGCCGAACGAGGCGGCCCGAGTGACGACCGACACGTTCGAGCCTGATTGCGCCGCACTCGCCGGTCGGCGCACCGCGGAGCCGGACAGGAAACGGACAGCAAAAACGGCCGCCGGAGATAACCCGGCGGCCGCCTCGAAGCGTCGGACCCCTCAGTTCTTCTTGTGGTAAGCCTCCACGACCTCGGACGGGATGCGTCCGCGATCGGAAACCTGGTAGCCGTTCTTCCGCGCCCAGGAGCGAATCGCCTGGTTCTGCTCGCGGTCGACCGTGGCCGGCCGCGCCGCCGCCTTCCCACCCGCGACCGGGCGAAGGGCCGCGCGCTTACGACCACCGGCGCGGCGGGCGTGCTCGACGTACTGGGCGAGCGCGTCGCGCAACTCCTCGGCGTTTTCCGAGGACAAGTCGATCTGGTAGCTCACGCCATCCAAACCGAACTCGAGAGTCTCTTCGGCCTCACTGCCGTCGAGGTCATCAACCAGCGAGACCAGCACCTTCTGTGCCATGTGTTTCCTCCTGCGGGGGCTTACGCGAATGATCTGGGTACGGGGCGAGCCCCGGGACAGAAGTCTTTGACACCTGTATTAATACCCGCTCACCCCGAGCTGTGCAAATCTCGATTGAGATAAATCTCGCCGGTTCTGCGCGACGGCTATTCGGGCCGGACGAGCGGGAAGAGGATCGTCTCCCGGATACCGAGCCCGGTCAGCGCCATCAGCAGCCGGTCGACACCCATTCCGACACCGCCGCTCGGGGGCATTCCGTACTCGAGGGCCCGGAGGAAATCCTCGTCGAGAGGCATGGCTTCGCTATCGCCCCCGGCCGCCAGCCGGGACTGTTCGGTCAGCCGCTGGCGTTCCACCACCGGGTCCACCAGTTCGGAGTAACCGGTCGCGAGTTCGAAACCGCGTATGTAGAGGTCCCACTTCTCCGCGACCCCCGCACGGGTGCGGTGCTGCCTGGTCAGAGGCGAGGTCTCCAGCGGAAAATCACGGACAAAAGTGGGAGCCTGAAGATCGTCGCCGACAAGGTGTTCCCACAGTTCTTCCACGAGTTTGCCGTGACCGAGCTTCGGATCGACCTCGATAGCCCGCGCTTCGGCGAACTTGTGCAGCACCTCGGCCGGCGTCTCCGGCGTCACTTCTTCACCGAGTGCGGCCGAGAGTGACTCGTACATCCCGAGCGTCGTCCATTCGCCGGAAAGGTCGTACTCCGTACCGTCGGCGAGGGTGACGATCTGGGTGCCGAGGACGTTCTCCGCGGCCTCCTGGATCAGCTCGCGCGTCATCACCGCATTGGTGTCGTACGTGGCGTAGGCCTCGTAGTACTCCAGCATCGCGAACTCGGGTGAGTGCGAGGAGTCGCTGCCCTCGTTGCGGAAGTTCCGGTTGATCTCGAAAACCTTCTCGATCCCGCCCACCACACAGCGCTTGAGGTACAGCTCAGGCGCGATCCGGAGGTACAGCTCGAGGTCGAACGCATTCGAATGCGTCACGAAAGGCCGGGCCGCGGCACCGCCGTGCAAGGTCTGCAACATCGGCGTCTCGACCTCGGTGAATCCACGCCGGTGGAACGACTCGCGCAACGAGCGCACGACGCCGGCGCGGGTGCGCACCACATCGCGGGCCCGGTCGCGCAGAATCAGGTCGACATAACGCTGCCGGATTCGCGTTTCCTCGGCCAGCTCCTTGTGCGCGACGGGCAGCGGGCGCAACGCCTTGGACGTGAGCTGCCACTTGTCCGCCATCACGGAAAGCTCACCGCGCTTGGAAGTGATCACCTCGCCCTCGACGAATACGTGGTCACCGAGATCGACATCGGACTTCCACGCCGCGAGCGCCTGCTCGCCGACCTTCGCGAGACTGATCATCGCCTGCAGTTCCGCGCCCCCACCCTCACGAAGAGTGGCGAAACACAGTTTGCCCGTATTGCGGAGAAACATCACCCTGCCGGTGACGCCGACCGTCTGACCAGTGCTGGTGTCGGCCGGGAGATCCGAATGCGCCGCCCGGATCTCGGCGAGCGAGTGGGTGCGGGGAACCTCGACGGGGTAAGGATCAGCACCCTCCGCGATTATCCGGTCGCGCTTGTCCCGGCGCACCCGCATCTGTTCGGGCAGGTCGTCATCGGGCAGCGCGTCGGACGCGGGGAATTCGGTCATGGCGCATAGCGTACGAAGCCGACGGCCGCCTACGCCAACCGGATTACCCTTGGAGTCGCGAGCCCCCGGCCTTTCGCGTATTAGGCTGAGATCTTGTGACCGAACCCACGCATGACCCGGAACTGCACTCCCGGCGCGCCTCGTCGTTCGGCGAAGAGGCGGCCGCCTACGCCGAACACCGGCCCGGCTACCCGCGGGCCGCGCTGGCCTGGGGCCTCGAAGGCGTCGCCCATCCGGCGAAAGACGTGCTGGACCTGGCGGCGGGCACGGGAAAGCTGACGCAGGGGCTCGTGGGGCTGGGCGTCGCCGTGACGGCGGTGGAGCCGGACCCGGGGATGCTGGCCGAGCTGACCCGGCTGCTGCCGGAGGTCACCGCGCTGCTCGGCAAGGCCGAGGAAATCCCGCTGCCCGACGCGTCGGTGGACGCGGTGTTCATCGGCCAGGCACTGCACTGGTTCGACCTGGAGCCGGCGTTCGCCGAGATCGCTCGGGTGCTGCGGCCGGGCGGGATCGTGCTGCCGCTGTGGAACCACGACGACGTGAGCGTGCCGTGGGTCGCCGAGTTCTCCGCCATCACCCGCACCGGCGTGAGCCAGGGCTGGACAAGCGGTGAGCGGACGCTGGAGACGCCGCCGGGTTTCGCGCCGTTCGAGGAGAACACCTTGCACCACACGCAACGGCGGACGGTCGACTCACTGCTGGCGACGATCGCCACCCACTCGCACCTGCTGGTCGCCGAGCCGGCGGAGCGCGACCGCACCCTCACCGCGGCGCGCGAGTACCTGCTCTCGAACCCGGCGACCGGAAACGGCGAGTTCGACCTGCCGTTGCTGACCACCGCGTTCCGCGCCCGGCGGCTCTGACCCGGCGACCAAGGTCACCCGCCGCGGCGCCGGAGCGGTGCTAATTTCAATGGTGCTGGTTTCATGAATGACGCCACGGCGTCCCGGACGAGAGCGTCGTACCCGGTCAGGACAAGACGACGCAGTGCCCTTGAAACGACGCAGTGCCCTTGAAAAGTCACTGCGAAAGGCTCCGCTCATGTCCTGGCTCGCGCTCATCGTCTCCGGCGTACTCGAAACCGTCTGGGCTGCCGCACTCGGCGCCGCGAAGGGTTTCAGCCGCCCGATCCCGATCGTCATCTTCGCCGTCGCGCTGCTGCTCAGCATGAGCGGGCTCGCGTACGCGCTGCGCACCATCCCGCTCGGCACCGGTTACGCGGTGTGGGTCGGCATCGGCGCGGTGGGGACCGCCGTCTACGGCATCGTGGCCCAGCACGACGCGGCGTCGTCCGGCCGGATCGCCTGCCTGGTGCTGATCGTCGCCGGCGTGGTCGGGCTGAAGGTGCTGCACTGAAAGCTCAGCGCACGTTGCGCTCGTACACCAGCCGCAGGCCCATCAGGGTCAGGTCCGGCACGTGCTCCTTGATCGTCTCCGACTCGCCGAGCACCAGCGGCGCCAGCCCGCCGGTCGCGATCACCGCGACCGGCCGGTTGCCGTCCGGCTCCAGCTCGTGCACGATCCGCCGGACGAGGCCGTCGACCTGGCCCGCGAAGCCGTAGAGGATGCCGGATTGCAGGCATTCCACGGTGTTCTTGCCGATCACCGACCGCGGCGGCACCAGCTCCACCTTGCGCAACGCCGCGGCGCGCGCGGCCAGCGCGTCCACCGAGATCTCGATGCCGGGCGCGAACGCGCCGCCGAGGAACTCGCCCTTCGCGGAGATCGCGTCGACGTTCGTGGACGTGCCGAAGTCGACCACCACACACGCCGTGGCGTGCAGGTGGTGGGCGGCGAGGGTGTTCACCAGCCGGTCGGCGCCGACCTCCTTGGGATTGTCGACGAGCAGGGGCACGCCCGTGCGCACCCCCGGCTCGACGACGATCTTCGGCAGCCGCGCGTAGTAGCGGCCCAGCATCACGCGCAGTTCGCGCAGCACGGCCGGGACAGTGGACAGCGCGCTGATGCCCGTGACCGCGTCGGCATGCACGCCGAGCAGGCCGCGCATGGTCAGCGCGAGCTCGTCGGCGGTGATGCGCGCGTCGGTGCGCATGCGCCAGTCGCCGACGAGCGTCTGCCCCTCGTACAGGCCGAGCACGATGTTGGTGTTGCCGACGTCGACGGTGAGCAGCACGCGGTTTCCTTTACTGCTTTCCCGCCGGCGGCGGTGGGTTGATTCAGCTTTCCGCGTGCAGCAGCGCGTCGAGGCGGCGCGCGTCGGCCGTCTCCGCCACCGGGAACGCGACGATCTCCTCGTCCGGCAGCAGCACGGTGCCGGACAGCAGCCCCGAGCCCTCCGGCACGTGCGCCGGGTCCGCGCCGCGTTCGACGATCCGGTTGTCCTCGGAGACGAATACCACCCGCGGCTCGTACTCGGCCGCCTCGGCGTCGTCCATCTGCCCGTAGGAGATGAGGATGACGAGGTCGCCCGGGTGCACCAGGTGCGCGGCGGCGCCGTTGATACCGAGCACGCCGCTGCCCCGCTCGCCCTTGATCACGTACGTCTCGAGGCGGGCCCCGTTGGTGACGTCCACAATGGACACCTGCTCGCCGGGCAGCAGGTCGGCGGCCTCCATCAGGTCCTCGTCGACGGTCACCGACCCCACGTAGTGCAGATCCGCCTGGGTCACCGTGGCCCGGTGGATCTTGGATTTCAGCATCGTGCGGTACATCGTGGACTCTCCCTTATTCCCCTGCGTCCAGCTCCACGCTCGGATGCTCCACCGCGTTTCCGAGCAGCAGTCCCACGTTGTCGATCAGCCGGGTGCTCCCCACCCTGGCGGCGATCAACAGCCGTGCCTCACCGTCGACGGGCGCCGGCCCGAGATCGGTTCCCCTCAATTCCAGGTAGTCCACCGCCACCTGGGGACGCGCGGCCAGAGTCCGGCGGGCCACGTCCAAAACCGCTTCCGCCCCGTCGCGCCCGACGTGCGCCCCCGCGGACAGCGCCGCGGAAAGCACCACGGCGTCCTCCCGCTGCTCCGGCGTCAGGTAGACGTTGCGTGAAGAAAGCGCGAGCCCGTCCCGCTCGCGCACCGTCGGCACCCCGATCACGTGGGTGCCGATGTTCAGGTCCCGCACCATCCGCTTGACCAGCACCAGCTGCTGGTAGTCCTTCTCCCCGAAGAACGCGTAGTCCGGGCGCAGCAAGTTGAGCAGCTTCGCCACGACGGTCAGCACACCCGCGAAGTGGCCGGGCCGCGCGGCGCCCTCCAGCTCGTCGCCGAGCGGGCCGGGGTGCACGGTGACGGCCGCGCCCTCGGCGTAGAGGTCCGACGCCTTGGGCGTGAAGGCCAGCTCGACGCCGGCCTCGGCGAGGGTGGCCAGGTCGACTTCCAGCGGACGCGGGTAAGCCTCGAAGTCTTCGCCCTCGCCGAACTGCAGCGGGTTCACGAAGATCGACGCGGCGACGATCGTGTTCGGCAGCCGCTTCGCGCGGCGCAACAGCTCGCGGTGCCCGTCGTGCAGGGCGCCCATGGTGGGCACGAGCGCGACCTTGCGGCCGACGGCGCGCAGCGCCTGGCTCACCTGGCTGATGTGCTCGGGCGGCTGGAACGTGTTCAACGTGCCGCGCTGGAACTTCGGTGTGGTCACGGGTTCTGTCCTTCGGCGGGGTCGTCGAGAAGTTCGGTGAGCTCGGTGGCGGCCGCCGGGTCGAGCTGTCCGGCGGCCCGGGACCGCTCCGCCGTGCGCCGGGCCAGTGCCCGGTAGGCGGGGGCGATCTCCGGCGACGCCTCCGTCAGCACCGCGAGGTGCTTGCGGACGGTGCCGAGGTCACCACGCGCGACCGGACCGGTGAAGGCCCGGTCGCCGTGTCGAAGGACATTATCCAGTGCCGCCGACAGCAGCGGTGCGACGAGTCGTTCCGCTTGCCCGATTCCCGCCTTGCGGAGGAGTTCCGTGCAGTCTGCGACGAGCGTCATCAGGTGGTTCGAGCCGTGGGCCAGCGCCGCGTGGTAGAGCGCACGGGCCTCCTCGGGGACGCGTACCGGCTCGGCGCCCATCTCGACGGCGAGCGCCTCGCCGACGTTCCACGCCGCCTCGTCCTCGGCCGTCGCGGTGACGCCGATGCTGGCGGTGGCCAGCCGTTCGAGGTCCTCGGCGCGGCCCGTGAACGTCATCACCGGGTGCAGCGCCAGCGGCAGCGCGCCGGCCTCGGCGGCGGGCCCGAGGACGTCCACGCCATGAGCGCCGGAGGTGTGCACGACGATCTGTCCCGGCCGGAGCGACTCCGTGGCCACCAAGCCGCGCAGCATGCCCGCGAGCGCGTCGTCGGGCAGCGCCAGCAGCACCAGGTCCGCACGCCGGACGACCTCGTCGGGCGGCAGCAGGGGGACGCCGGGGAGCAGGAGCTCAGCCCGGGCGACGGACGCCGCGGACAGTCCCGACGCGGCGACCACGGTATGGCCCGCGCGGGCCAGCGCCGCGCCGAGCACGCTGCCGACCCGGCCGGTCGACACCACGCCCACGGCGAGGCGGGCGGGCCGGTTCACGGGCCCACTTCGCTGACGCTGGGCGTGACCGGTGCTTCACTCTCCGGCTCGATCATGGCGTGCGCCTGTGGACGCTCATGGCTCGCTGACTCCCTTGGCTCGTTCCAGTCCCGCTCTTGCGGCGCGGGTACCAGACGACGGCGCGAGAGTAGCCCCGATCCGTCCGGCGGACAGAGTTGAAGGTGACCAGCTTCACCCGGTGTGGTCCGTCGCCAGGCGGACGGCCTCGGCGCGCGCCGTCCTCAGCGTGTCCAGCAGCTCGTCCTGACGCTGCCGGTCGTCGTCGGTCCGGAGCCGCTGCCGGCGCAGGAAGGCCAGCTCGGTGACGCTCGCCTGATACTGGCCCACGGCCTTCGCCGCGGCCCGGCCGGACTCGCGCCGGGCCTGGCGCCGCCACGCCCGCCGTCCGGACAGACTGCCCAGCAGCTCGACCTCCGACGGCGCGATCCACCTCGCCGCGGCCATCTTCGGCAGCGCGGCGGCGACGATCCGCTGTTCCCGGCGGCGCTGCAGCACGATCACGTAGGAGACGCCGATGAACAGCGGCACCATGATCAGGAAGTACACGGTCAGGAACGCCTTGGAGCCGCCGAGTATCGCCGAGCTGTTCCACAGCGCGTGCAGGCACACGGCCACGAGGTAACCGCCGAGCGGCGCGAGGATCCGCACCGCCTTCTGCGTGGTCCGCGCCGCCACGCCGAACCCGATGCCCGTCATCACGCCGAACAGCGGGTGCGTGAACGGCGAAAGCACCCCGCGTAGGAAGAACGCGGCGAGGACGCCGGCGTTGGCGCCGTTGCCGAAGCCGTAATCCGCGAACGCGCGGCCGAAGTAGTAGATATTCTCGGTGAACGCGAAACCGGCGGCACTGAAACCCGCGTACACGATTCCGTCGACGATCCCGTCGAACTCGGAACTGCGGCGCCAGAAGATGAACAGGACAAAGGCGCCCTTCGCGGCTTCCTCGACCAAAGGCGCGGAGACGAGCGCGCTGACTTTGCTGCCGGCGCCGCTGCCGAGCAGCATGTCGCCCACGGCTTCGGCGCCGCTGTTGATCAGCAGCGCGGTGATCGTCGCGATGCACGCGCCCCACGCGAAGGCAGCCAGAAGCAGCTTCGCGGGCTCCGGCTCCCACCGGTCCACCCACAGGAATCCCGCGACGACCACCCCGACCGGCACCAGCGCCGCCACGACCCCGATGGCCACCGCGAGCCAGCCGACCCGCGCCGTCGCCAGGCCGAACAGGAACAGGCCGCAGAGGGCCACCACGAGCAGCCCGAGCACGGGCAGCAGGACGGTGACCCGGCGGGGCAGCCGGCTCCGGACGGCGCCCGGTGCGCTGGAGAGGGATCCGCTCACGGGCAGTCACCCTACGGGGACCGGAAGGTGCTGTCTTGTCTGGTCGCCCGACTGCCGGAATCGCCTTGTCAGCACCGAAAAAACCACCGGGCGACCGGGCAGTCGCGAAACTGCCCGGTCGCCCGGTGTAGGCGATCAGCCGAGAACGGCGTCAGTCTTCCGCTCGGCGACGACGCCGCGGGCTCGGGGCGTCGGCTCCATTGGCGGCCAGCAGCTCCGTCACGGAGCGGCCCGCGGTGTGGGAACCGCTCTGCGGGGCGTCCTCCGCGGAACGGCGGCCACGAGCCGGCCTGGCCTCCTGCGGGTCGGGCTTGGCCTCGCGATGGCCCGGCGAAGACCCCATGCCCTCCCACGACGGGGGCTCGCCGTCCGCGCGGCGACGGCGGCCGCCACCGGTGGGCTCGGGCGCAGGAGTGGGCTCGTCGTCGGAGCGGCGGCGACGGCCACCGCCCTTGTTGGTCGTGACACTGCTGCGGACGGCCTCCGGGAGCGTCGGGTTCACCGACGACTCGGTGGGCTCCTCATCCGACGAGCGGTGCGCACCGTGCCGCGACGAGGGCGCCGGGGCCGGCTCGGACGACAGCGGCGAAAGGTCCGCGCGCGAGAACTGCTCCAGCCGCGAAGGCTTGCGCGGCGCCGGGTCCGGCACCTGCACCGGCGCGTCGAGCGACGGCAGGTCCGTACGCGGCTTTGGCGGGTTGTCCGGCTTCGCCGACGGACGCTGCCGCTCCGCGAAGTCGTCTCGCTTCTGGAACGCGGCGCTGAGGTTTTCGCCCGGCTTGCGGCCGCCTTCCCAAGCCGGCTTCCAGGTGGCCGTGGCCTCGCCGGCGGCAGGCGACACCCGCGGCAGGTCCGGCCGTGACACCTCGGAACGGGAAAC
>DASXYS010000091.1:0-4651 GCA_036502365.1 Amycolatopsis sp. | reverse complement strand
GCTGTCCGCGGTGCCGCCGCCCGCGACGTCCAGGCATTGGCCCGACGCGACGTTCACCACGGCGCCGTCCGAGCGGACCCGCCACTGCTGGGCCGCGCTGCCGGTGCACTCGCTGATCTGCAGCGGGGTGCCGTCGGCCGTACCGCCGCCGACCACGTCCAGGCAACGGTTGCCGAACACGGTCAGCTGGTTGGTCGCGGTGGACGTCCACTCCTGGTTGCTGCCGTTGTGGCACTCCCACAACGTCGGGCGGGTGCCGGGCGTCGAGTCCCCCGCGGGCACGTCCGCGCACCGGCCGGACGCCTGGCCCTGCAGCATGCTCGGCGCCGGGCTGCGGGCCCAGCTCTGGTTCGGGGCGCCGGTGCACGACGCCGTGCCCAGCCCGTCGGCCGGCGCGGTGCCGGATGCGGTCAGGCACTGGCCCGAGCCGCCGTTCACCACGGTGCCGTCGGCCTTCAGGTCCCACTTCTGCGCGGCACCGCCGGTGCAGTCCTGGATCTGGGCGGCCGCGGGGTCGGTCCCGTCGAGGCACTTGGTGCCGTAGACCATCAGCTGCCCGGCCGGGGTGGCCGTCCACTGCTGGTTCACGCCGCCGTTGCAGTCCCACAGGGCGATCGCGGTGCCGTTCTGGTCGCTCACCTTCGGCACGTCGGCGCAGATCCCGGACTCCTGTCCTTTGAGGACACCGCTGTGGTTGCCGGGCGGGGCCGCGGCCACCGACAGGTTGTCGAACAGGTCGGTCTGGTAGCCGACGACGCCGAACCCGGCCTGGCCCGCGGGGAACGAGCTGTCCGCGGCCGTGCCGAGCGTGGCACCGTCGAGCGTCGCGGTGATGTCGTCACCGGAAAAACTGAGCCCGAGGCGGTGCCACGAGTTCAGCCCCGGCGCGCCGGCCGTGCCCGAAGCCAGGGTGGTCAGCCCGCCGTTGCTGTCGTTCTTCGCGATCGACCACGCGCCCCGCTCGTCCAGGCGCAGCTGGTAGGCGGCCTGGCGGCTCTGCGGCCGGTTCTGGGTGTTCGCCCGGCCCAGCAGGGTGACGGTGCCGGACTGCTGCAGGTCCACGTCGACCGCGACGCTGTAGTCCCGCCAGTTCAGATCGCCGATCAGGCCGTACGCGTCACTGTCGCCCTGCCATTCGATCGGCTTGACCGGGGCGACCTGTTGCAGGCACTGCCCTTCGCGGCCGTCGGCGCACGGGCGGGACTCGAAGGCGCCTTGCATGTCGGAGAAGTACTTCGCTTCGGTGCCGGTGGGATCGCCGTCGAAGTTGTCGGCGTACGGCAGGGCCAGGCCGTGCTCGGCCGGCGCGGTCGCGGTGCCCTTGCCCTGCCCGGTCGTGGTGGTGACCGAGTAGACCCGGCCGGGCTGCAGCGTCAGGGAGTACGAACCGTTCTGCGGGGTCACGTCGGCCTGCTTGACGAAGTAGTCCGCCTGGTTACCCGAGCCGAGGTCGCTCGACCACACGTGCACCGCGCCGGTGCCCAGCCCGCCGGAGACCTTGACGTTCACGGTCTGCGCGCTGGTGGCGCTGGTCGTCTCGTAGATCGTGGAGTAATCCGTGCCGTTGCCCGATTTCAGGCTGATATAACTGCCGTTCGCGCGGTCGCCGCCGAGGTAGCCGCTCGCGGAGCCGGTGAGGAACTTCCAGCCGGGCTGGGTGAACTGCGTGACCTGGGCGGTGGCCCACAGGTTCTTGCCCAGCTGGTAGGAACCCGACCACGGCGAGTTCGCCGTCGCCAGCCCCACCGTGTTGAACGGCAGGTTCGGGTACAGGGCCGCGATGATCGGCCAGTTCATGAAGCCGGTCATCTGCCCGTCGAGGTAGCCGCGGGTGACGCTGCGGATCAGCGGCTGCGCGCCGGAGTCCTGGTCCTGGGAGCCGAACTCGCTGGCCCACAGCGGTTTCCCGGTCGCGACCGCGTTCGCGCTGGAAGCGCACGACGTCGCGTCGGACAGGTAACCGCACGGGTAGTGCGCGCCGACCACGCCGACCGCCTTGCCGAAGGCCGGGTCGGACAGCATGTCGTCGGCGGTCCCCCAGTCGGTGTCGTCGCCGACGATCTGCACCGAGCCGTAGCCGTTGGCGTCGAGCGCGGTCCGCAAGTCCTTGTACCAGGCGGTGTTGTGGCCCTTTTCGTTCCAGCCGCCGAGATAACTGATGGTCAGCCCGTGCTGCTTGGCGCAGCCGAGCCAGGAGAGGTCGTAGTCGATCATGTCCGGCGACCAGAAGTTCCCGCCGCCGATCCAGCCGGGCGCGGCCCACGGCAGCGCGACCAGCTTGATCCCCGGGTTGCGCGCGACCGCCTGCTCCCCCAGCCAGAACTCGTAGCCGGCGTCGCAGTTCACCTGGCCGCGCACGTGTTCGTGGCTGGGCTCGGCGCCGTCGGTGGAGTTCGCGTCGCCGCCGATCTCCAGCTTCAGCAGCTGCACCGCCGCGCCGTAACCGGGCTTGAAGAGGTAGTCGAGGAGCTGCGCCTGCTGCTCCGGCGGGTAATCGCGCAGCAGCCGGGAATTGCCGCCGCCACCGCTGATCGCGCCGACGCCGTCGAAGGTCCGGCCGGTCGCCGTCCCGTTCACCGAAACGTCGGTGGCGGTGACGGCCGTGGCCGTCGCGGCCGGGACGACCAGCGCGGCGAGGACCAGCAGCAGGACCGCGGACAGGCGGGCGATCCGGGCCAGGACCATGGTGGGCTCCTCCAGCCGAAGCGAGGCGCCCCACGACCAGGGCACCACGAACAGGGAAGCGGCCCGCGGGCGGGGAAGTCAATGAATACGACGCCCCCATCGATATATTAGTCCCGTTTTCTGTCCGGTTCTTTTCCCCGGCGGGCGGTTGACCGTTTCGGCGATTCACATCGAAGATCACCGGCGTACCCCGGCAAAGGAGCTGGTTCCCCTTGGCGACCCGTACCGTTTTCCGTTTACTGTGCACCATTCTCGTCGCCGTCGGCCTGGTGCAGGCGCCGGTGGCGGCCTCGGCCGCGACGCGCGCCGACCTCTCCCGCGCTGTCGCGGATTCGACGATCAGCGCGCATCCCGCGGCCTCGCTGGGACTGGGCTACACCGACGCCCTGTTCCTCCTCGGCCTGTACCGCGTTTACCAGCGCACCCACGACTCCCTGTACGTGGGCTACATCGAGGACTGGGGCGCGGCGAAGGTCAAGCCGGACGGCAGCACCGGTAACGCCTACAACGACCTCGACAGTATGCTCGCCGGCAACGTCTTCCTGATCCTCGAGCAGCAGACCGGCGACCCACGCTATTCGCTGGCCGCGCAGCGTATCCGCACACGCCTGGACACCTACCCGAAGACATCGGACGGCGGCTTCATCCACAACACCGGCCTGACCGGCCAGCTGTGGGCCGACGGCGCGTTCATGCTCACCCCGTTCCTCGCGCACTACGGCGCGGACACCGGCGATTCCTTCGCCACCGGACAAGCGGCGAAGCAACTGCTTACCTACTTCAGTCACTTGCGTAATCCCGGCGGCCTGCTGTATCACGCCTACGACGAAACGCATAAAGCCGGCTGGTCCGATCCGACCACCGGCAACTCCCCCGAGGTGTGGTGCCGGGCGGTCGGCTGGTTCGGCGCGGCGACCGTCGACGTGCTCGACGCGCTCCCCCAGACGGCGCCGGACCGCGGCGCGCTGACCGGCATCGTGCGCTACCTCGCCGACGGCTTCCGCAAGTGGCAGGACCCCGCGACCGGCCGGTGGTTCCAGCTGCCGGTCAAGCCGACTCTGGCCGGCAACTGGACCGAGACGTCGTGCTCGAGCCTGTTCACCTACACGCTTTCCCGCGGGATCCAGCGCGGGTATCTCGGCAAGGACTACCAGCCAGTGGTGGACGCGGGGTACGCCGGCGTGCGAGACCGCGTCTCGATCGCCGACGGCGGCGCCACACAGATCACCCAGATCGGCGTCGGCACGAACGTCGGGAACGCGCCGTTCTACCTCGCGCGACCCCGGGCCACCAACGACTTCCACGGCATCGGCGCGTTCCTCTACCTGAACGAGCAGATCACCGGCGCGGCCTGAATCCACAGTAGACACCGACCCGCGCGGCCCGCTTTCGAAAGGGGGCCGCGCGGGTTTCGCCTGTGCCCGGCCGATGGCGCGCCGCCTTCCGCCGTCCGGCTGCCGACGGAGGTCTCTTGACACGCCTCTTAAACTTTTGCCAGCAGAAGATGAAACGTTTCAACCCCCGCCCCCGCTGAAGATCGAGGGTTCGCCATGAGGCATCGCCGCCTGGTCCGTGGGCTCGCTCTGGGTGTCACCGTGCTGCTCGTGCCCGCGCTGGCGAGTGCGCCAGTGGACGCGGCACCGTCGTGGCAGCGTTACATCGTCGGGCCGCCGAGCCGGGACGTCCGGCCGGTCGCCGTCACCCAGGTGAGCGGCGACGTGACGAATCCGCAGGGCGTGCTCGGCGCGGGTGTGACGACGCTGCACCGCCCGCCCGCGCCCGCCAAGACCCGCTGGCCCGCCGGCACCACCGCCACCGCGTCCAGCGCGCTGACCAACGGGCTGCTCGGCGTCACCCCGGCCAGCCCGGGCTTCGCGACGTTCACCGTGGAGCCGCACCCCGGCCCGGTCGCCTGGGCTCGCGGCCAGGTCCCCACGCCGCACGGGCCGATCACGGTGAGCTGGCA
>DASXYS010000090.1:0-33554 GCA_036502365.1 Amycolatopsis sp. | reverse complement strand
CGGTCGGCGCCGCGGGCGGTCAGGAGGCCCTTCGTCATGGCCTTGTCCAGCAGGACCGTGGTGGCCGGGGGCAACAGGAACTCGCGACGGAGCGACGGGCCCGGGACCTCCGAGTTCGACTGCCAGCCGTGGGCCTGCCAGCGGTGGGCGGCGCGGTCGCGGGCCGACTGGACGCGGGCGCGGACCGTGGCCGACGGTTCCGGGGCGGCGGTCAGGTGGGCGGACATGGCGGTCAACGGGCGCAGGCTGACGCGGAGGTCGACGCGGTCCAGGAGGGGGCCCGAGAGGCGCGCGAAGTAACGGCGGCGGGCGAGCGGCGAACAGGTGCAGTCGATCTCGCGCGGCTGGGCGCAGGGGCACGGGTTGGTCGCCATCACGAGCTGGAAGCGCGCGGGATAACGAACCGCGCCCTTCACCCGCGCGATGCGGACCTCACCCTCCTCCACGACAGTGCGCAGCGAGTCGAGCCGCTCGGGACCGAATTCGCAAACCTCGTCCAGGAAGAGGACACCCCGGTGGGCCCGGCTGATCGCGCCGGGCGCGGCGAGGCCGCTGCCGCCGCCGATCAGGGCCGCGACGGTGATCGAGTGGTGCGGGGCGACGAACGGCGGGACGGTGACCAGCGGCGCCGACTTCGACAGCGTGCCGTCGACCGAGTGGACCGCCGTGACCTGGAGCGATTCCTCCGGCGAGAGCGGCGGGAGCAAGCCTGGCAGCCTCTTCGCGAGCATGGTCTTCCCGACGCCGGGCGGGCCGGTCAGGAGCAGGTGGTGGCCGCCCGCGGCCGCGACCTCCAGCGCCCACCGCGCCTCCGGCTGGCCGACGACGTCGACCAGGTCCGGCACCGCGGGCGGGTCCGGGGCCGCCGGTTCGGGCCGCGGCTCCAGCTCACCCTCGTCCTTCAGCCACGCCACCAGGTCGGCCAGGCGAGAGACCCCGGCGACCTCCAGGTCCTCGACCAGCGCCGCCTCCCCCAGCGACTCCGACGGGACGAGCGCGCGCTCGTAACCCGCGGCCCGCGCCGCCAGCAGACCGGGCAGAACGCCGCGGACCGGCCGGATCCGGCCGTCCAGCGCCAGTTCGCCGAGCAGGATCGTGCGCAGCAGCTTCGTGGCCGGCACGGCGCCGGTGGCAGCCAGCACCGCCGCCGCGATGCCGAGGTCGTACCCCGAGCCCACCTTGGGCAGGTTCGCCGGCGACAGCCCCAGCGTCACCTTGCCGTCGGGCCACGGCTGGCCCGAATTCCGCACCGCCGAGCGCACGCGGTCCTTCGCCTCGCGCAGGCCGGCGTCCGGCAGGCCGACCAGCGTCACGCGGCTCAGCCCGCCGCCCAGGTCCGCCTCGATCTCCACCACCCGCCCCTCGATCCCGAGCAGGGCCACCGAAAACGCCTTCGCCAGCGGCATCAGAACGCCCCCGCGATGTGCCGCACCGTCGGCTGCCCGCCGACCGGCGCGAAGACCGCGACCACGTCGTACCGCGTGCGGCACCAGCCGATCCGGAACGCCCGCAGCCACTGCTCCGCCGCCTTGCGCACGCGATCGACCTTCTCCGGCGTGACGGACTCGGCCGGGGTGCCGTAATCGTCGCCGGAGCGCGTCTTCACCTCGCAGAACACCACCCGGTCGCCCTCGGCCAGTACCAGGTCGAGCTCGCCTTCGCGGCAGCTCCAGTTCCGGCTCAGCAGGACGAGCCCCGACTCCTGGAGGTGCCGGGCCGCCAGGTCCTCACCCCAGCGGCCGAACTCGCGGCGCCACAGCGCGCGCCGCTGACGACTGTCCTTCATCGTGGCCCCCTCACCCGTCCCGCGACCATCACGGAACGTGTGACACCACGTTCGCAGGGTGACCGGGCCGGTTACCAGAGCCGCAAAGCCAACCTGTGGACAACCGGGGACATGTGGAAAACCCGCAGGGCAACCGGTACCGGAGCCCGAAACTGTCGGCCCCATGTGCTCAGCGGTGAAACCGCCGGAACGCGCTGAAGGCCGCCCGGACCGGGTCCGGACGGCCTTCAGCGCGTAGGAAGAATCAGCCCGAGAACGGGCCGTCCTCGGGCAGCCGGAGGTCCGGCTTGTCGAGTTCCTCCACGTTGACGTCCTTGAACGTGATGACCCGGACGTGCTTGACGAACCGGGCGGGGCGGTACATGTCCCAGACCCACGCGTCCGACATGCGGACCTCGAAGTACACCTCGCCACCACCGTCACGCACCTGCACGTCGACGGCGTTGGCCAGGTAGAACCGACGCTCGGTCTCCACCACGTACGAGAACTGGCCGACGATGTCGCGGTACTCGCGGTACAGCGAGAGCTCCATCTCGGTCTCGTACTTCTCGAGATCCTCTGCGCTCATGAAATCCGCGCCCCTCCTCGCGTTCGTCTTGCTGCTCCGGCGGCGGAGCGTTCATTCTTACCCACCGAGCTGGCCAGGGCACGGACCGGCACGCTCGGGTTCTCCAAGGCAGCGTAGGTGAGCACGACCGGATGCGGTGGGGTGAGGCCGTGCCGGGCGGCCGCGGTGGCCACATTCGTGTAGGACCAGCGGTGCGCCGGGCTGGGCCCGTGCTCGTCCAGCGCCGCCAGGTGGTCGGCCGTGCTGTAGCCCTTGTGCACGTCGAAGCCGTAATGCGGCAGCTCGCCGTGCAGGCCCTTCATGATCCGGTCCCGGGTCACCTTCGCGAGCACAGACGCGGCCGCGATGCTGGCCACGCAGCGGTCGCCCTTGATGACGGCGACGTTGGGGGCCGGGATGCCGGGGACCGGGAAGCCGTCGGTGAGCACATACCCGGGATGGTCGCGCAGCGCGGCGACCGCGCGCCGCATTCCCTCCAGGTTCATCACCCGGATGCCGAGCAGGTCGACCTGTTCGGACGGGATGACGATCACCGCGTAGTCGACCGCGCGCTTGAGAACCTGGTCGTAAACGCGGTCGCGGGCCTTCGCCGTGAGCATCTTCGAGTCGGTCAGCTCAGGCAGCCGGGCGCCGTCGCCGGGGCGCAGCACACACGAGGCGACCACCAGCGGCCCGGCACACGCGCCGGCGCCGGCTTCGTCCACCCCGGCGACGGGCCCGAGGCCACGACGGTCGAGCGCACCCTGCAAGCCCCACAGCAGCTCGCCGCGCACCACGGCGCGCGGCGGCCGGAGTGGCTCGGCCGGGGGGCGGGGAACGGGAACGGTCACAGCTGCACTACCCGTCTGACGACTCTGCTCGGGCGGAGCACGCTAGCGTCTCCGGCCGGCCGCCTTGCGGATGCCCGCCTTCACACGCCGTCCGAGGAAGAGCGTGGGGACGGCTCCGGCGATGCCGACACCGAGCGGCAGGCCTTCCTGCCAGGCCGGGGCGCCGAGCGCGACCGGCTGAGCGCTGGCCTGCGGGTTGTGGTCGGTGATGCCGCCCCAGCGGCTCGGCGGGAGCACGATGATCCGGGCCTTGCCGATCACGTCGCCGACCGGGACCGCGCCGTTGGGACCGCCGCCGCCCTGATACCGCGAGTCGGCGGAGTTGTTGCGGTTGTCGCCCATCACCCACAGCGCGCCCTGGGGCACCTTCACCGGGGCGAAGCTCTCCTGGACCGCGTGGTCCGGGTTCTCCCAGTGGACGTAGGGCTCGTCGAGCGCCTTGCCGTCCACGATCACGCGGTTCTGCGGATCGCAGCACTGCACGGTCTGGCCGCCGGTGGCGATCACGCGCTTGACGAAGTCCCGCTCGTCCGGCGGCGCGAAGCCGACCAGCGAGCCCAGCCCACGCAGCGCGCGGACCACGATATTGCCCGACTCCTGCGGCATGATCTCGTTCTCGGTCCACGCGGGCGGGCCTTTGAACACGATCACGTCGCCCGGTGACGGGTCCGTGAAGTCGTACGTGACGCGGTCGACCAGGATGCGGTCACCGGTGCAGCCGGGGCAGCCGTGCAGCGTGGCCTCCATGGACCCCGAGGGGATCATGTAGACCTTGGCCAGGAACGCCTGGATCAGGATCGTGAGCACCAGTGCGATCACGATCAGGATCGGCAGCTCCTTCCAGAACGACCGCTTCTTCGAGGACTTGCCTCGCCGGTGGGAGCCCCGACGCTCCTCGGAGCGGGACAGCCGGGGCTGGTCCTCATCCGAGCGGTCGGGGTCATCCTCAGCGGCGTTCTGGGGCACGGGTTCGACCACGTCGCCAGGCTACCGGTAACCGCTCCGCCACTCAGCGGGCAGAGGTGGTCTCGCGGTTCTCGCGGCGCTCCTTGATCTTGGCCTTCTTGCCGCGCAGGTCGCGCAGGTAGTAGAGCTTCGCGCGACGCACGTCGCCGCGCTTGAAGACCTCGATCTCGGCCAGGTTCGGCGAGTGCACCGGGAAGGTGCGCTCGACGCCGACGCCGAACGAGACCTTGCGGACCGTGAAGGTCTCGCGGATCCCGCCGCCCTGGCGACGGATCACGACGCCCTGGAAGATCTGGTTGCGCTCGCGGTTGCCCTCGATGACGCGGACGTGAACCTTGAGCGTGTCGCCCGCGCGGAAGGCCGGGATGTCGGAACGCAGTGACTGCGCATCCAGCGCGTCCAGGGTGTTCATCGGTGGTCCGTCCTCGTCATTTCGTATGGCTTGAGTACTACGTCTCCCCGGGCGCGCAGCACTACTGCTGCGTCTCACCCAGGGGCTGATGGCGGGCTCGTGAACGAGGCGGTCCACTCACGCCAACCTGTCAAGTATGGCAGAGGCGCGGGTGCTCGCTTCGCACGGGGTCTAGCCGGGGTTCTCGTCGAGCCCGTCGAGAACCTCGTGATCACGACGGTCCAGGCTACCCTCCGGCAACCGGGCGAGGAGATCCGGGCGGCGCCGCGCCGTCCGGACGAGCGCCTCGTCGCGTCGCCACCGGTCGATCAGCGCGTGGTTGCCCGAGCGCAGCACGTCCGGCACGGCCAGCTCGCGCCACACCTCCGGGCGGGTGTAGCTGGGGCCTTCGAGCAGCCCGTCGGAGAAGGAGTCCTCGGCCGCCGACCGCGCGTTGCCGAGCACGCCGGGCAGCAGCCGGACCACGGCCTCCACCATCACCAGCACCGCGGCCTCGCCACCGACCAGCACGTAGTCGCCGATCGACACCTCGTCGACGGGCATCCGCCGCGCCGCGTCGTCGACCACCCGCTGGTCGATTCCCTCGTACCGGCCGCAGGCGAAGACCAGGTGTTCTTCCTCGGCGTAGGCGTGCGCCAGCTCCTGGGTGAACGGCCGCCCGGCCGGCGTCGGCACGACCAGCCGGCTGCCCTCGCCGCAGACCTCGTCGAGCGCGGGGCCCCAGATCTGCGGCTTCATCACCATGCCGGGCCCGCCGCCGTACGGTGCGTCGTCCACGGCGCGGTGCACGTCGTGGGTCCAGTCGCGCAGGTCGTGCACGCCGACCTCGATCAGGCCGCGGTCGATGGCGCGGCCGAGCAGCGCGGCGCGCAAGGGGTCGAGGTATTCGGGGAAGATCGTGACGACGTCGATGCGCACCGGGTCACCAGTTCCAGTATTCGGTGGCCTCGGCGTGCCAGGGCGAGGGCGCCTGCTGGTCGATCGAGAAAGCCATGCCGAGTCCCTTGGCGATCTTGATGTCCCGGCGCAGCGTCTCGCGGATCGGCGCGCCGGTGGGCAGGCCGTTGTTGTCCGACCACGACTCGCTCTGCGTGACGCAGGTCTGCGCGCCGAACCGGGCCGAGCTGCACGGCGCGGGCGCGCCCCAGGTCTGCGCGTGCCGGAACTGGAAGCTCTTGCCGCTGCTCTGCTCCGTGACGGTCCCGTTCGCGACCAGCTGGTAGCTCTCCGACGGCACGGTCCACTGGACGTAGTGCTGCCGTCTGCCGTCGGAGGCCAGCGGGGTGCAGGCCGTGCCGTGGCAGAGTTCTTCGCTGGTCACGCGCTGGGTGTAGTACGTGCCGTTGCCGCCCCAGCCGTCGAGCAGCACCCAGTCGCCGTCGCGCAGGAAGTGCTCGGCGTACGACGGCGGCCAGGTTTTCGGGTCGCCCCAGGAGATCTGCGACTCGGTGGCTGACTGCGGCGACCAGGCCCACTGGAACGCCTGCTCGCCGGGCGGCGCGTCCTGGCCCGCGCTGCGGCTGAACATCAGTGAGAAATCGCCGTAGACCGGCGCGGCGGCCTCGGAGGCCGGCGCGGTCAGCCCCGCGCAGCCGAGCACCACGGCACCGAACACCAAAAGGCGGGACACCGTGGCGCGGGCGCGAAGGGAAAGGGTCAACTCAGTCCTCGTCCAGGAGGCCTTCCGGTGGGTCGAGGACCACCCGCCCGCCCGCGACGTCCACCGTCGGCACGATGGCCAGTACGAACGGGACCAGCACCTCGCGGCCGTCCACGTCCAGTTCCAGCAGCTCGCCCGCGGGCGAGTGCACGACCTCGACCACCTTGCCGACCACGGTGCCGTCGGTCAGCTCGGCGCGCAGGCCGGCCAGCTCGTGGTCGTAGAACTCCTCCGGGTCGCCGGTCGGCGGCAGGTCGGCGGTGTCGACCACCAGCAGCGCGCCGCGCAGCGTCTCGGCGACGTCGCGGGTCAGCACCTCGTCGAAACGCACCAGCAGCCGCCCGCTGTGTTCGCGGGCGGCTGCGATGGTGAGTTCCCTCTTGCTGCCGTCACGCAGCTTCGTCGTGACCGCCGAACCGACCTTGAACCGCTCTTGCGGCGAGTCCGTGCGCACGTCCACGGCGAGCTCGCCGCGGATCCCGTGGGCCTTCGCGATCCGGCCGACTACGACGTCCATCCGAATACGGCCGGGTCAGCGGTCGGTGTCGACGACGTCCACCCGGACGCCGCGGCCGCCGATGCCGCCCATGACGGTGCGCAGGGCGGTCGCGGTACGACCGCCCCGGCCGATCACCTTGCCGAGGTCGTCGGGGTGCACGTGCACCTCGAGCGTCCGGCCACGGCGCGTGGTCAGCAGCTCGACCCGGACCTCGTCCGGGTTGTCGACGATCCCGCGCACCAGGTGTTCGAGGGAGTCAGCGAGAAAACTCACTCGGACTTCTCGCCCTCAGCGGCTTCCGCCTTCTCGGCCTCGGCCTTCTTCGGGGCGGACTTCTTCTTCGGCGTGGTGGCCTCGGTGGAGGGCTCCTCGCCGGCCGCGGCCAGCGCCGCGTTGAACAGGTCCTGCTTGGACGGCTTCGGCTCGGCCACCTTCAGGGTGCCCTCGGCGCCCGGCAGGCCCTTGAACTTCTGCCAGTCGCCGGTGACCTCGAGGATGCGCTGGACCGGCTCGGTCGGCAGCGCGCCGACGCCCAGCCAGTACTGCGCCCGCTCGGTGTCGACCTCGATGAAGCTCGGCTCTTCCTTCGGGTGGTACTTGCCGATCGTCTCGATGGCCTTGCCGTCCCGGCGGGTGCGCGCGTCGGCGACGATGATGCGGTAGTACGGCGCACGGATCTTGCCGAGGCGCTGCAGCTTGATCTTGACGGCCACGGGTGTGGGTACTCCTCAGTTCTCTCTGGTGCGAGTGTGGGCGCACGACAGCCGAGTGGGGACACGGCCGCGGGCATCCGAATCTGGAGCTCCCGTGCGGTGAGAGGGTCCGACGGAAGCAGGCAAGCGAACATTCTGCCAGACGGCCGCGACGGGCCCGCACACAGGCCGGGGAAACCGGGTCAGAACGAGGACGCCCCGAGCGCGCCGAGCAGGATCGCGACGGCGGGCAGGAAGTTGTTCATCGCGTGGGCCACGACGCTGCCGGCGAGCCGTCCCGTCGCGAACCGCGCGAGGCCGATCGGCACGGCGATGACCAGCAGGAGCGTGGTCCGCAGCGGCTCGAGGTGGCTGGCCGCGAACACCGCCGTGGACAGCAGGAACGCGGCGATCCGGCCCCAGCGCTCGCTGCGCCACTGGAGCCGTTCGACCGCGCCCCAGAGCAGCCCGCGGTAGATGATCTCCTCGCAGATCGGGCCGGCCAGCCACAGGTAGACGAACATCACCACGGCCGCGGACACCGACATCTTCCGGTCGTCGATCAGCGCGCTGATCGCGGACGTCGCGTTCGCGCTGCCGACCAGCTCGGTCCAGACGTAGGCGCTCAGCGAGGTGAGCACCAGCCCGAGCAGGCCGAACTTCAGGCCGGCCTTCACGTCCGACCAGCGCCAGCTCAGGCGCAGGTCGATCACCGGGCCGTTGCCCCGCAGGCTGGTGATCAGCACGGCGACGCCGGCGGCGATCATCGTCGGCAGCATCGTGCCGAGCAGGACCGTCCGGATGGGCAGCGGCTGGCCGGGCGCGGGGTCGCCGACGAGCACGCTGACGAACGCGGCCGAGGCCAGCAGCACGACCTCGACGAGCAGGAAGGCACCGAACCCCCAGCGGTGCGGCGGGAACTCGCGCGGCACGCTCACCAGTTCCTCCGCCGCGTCCGACGGGCCCGGAAGTGGTTCCCGTGGCTGGGAAGTCGTCACGCCGGCCCTCCGGTGATCGCTCGGCTCACCGCCAGAGCCTAGCCGCCGGGAAGACTTCGCACAGTACGCAGCCGATCACAGGCGATGATCAGTGCCCGGTGAGCAGCAGCACGGCGGGCGGCAGGTTGTTGGCCGCGTGAGCGACCACACTCGCCCCGACCCGGCCGGAATAGTGCCGCGCCAGCCCCAGCACCAGGCCCTGGCCGAACAGCGCGATCGTGCGCGTCGCCTCGCCGTGCAGCTGCGCGAACACCAGCGCGGTCAGCACGAGCACCACCCACGACGGGACGCGGTACGCGACCAGCGCCTTCCACAGCGTGCCGCGGACCAGCAGCTCTTCGGTCAGCGGCGCGGCGATCACCACGATCAGCGCGGCCGGGACGAGCCACGCCGGGCTGCTGTCGGCGTTGTCGGCGAGGTCGGTGAGCGGGCTGTCGGAGACCTCGTCGGCGCCGTAGACGGCGATCTCGGCGAGGTTCAGCACGTAGCCGACCACCAGTGCGAGCGCGCCGAAGGCCAGGCCGATCCGCACGTCGCGCCAGGTGGGCACCAGGCCGAAGTCCCGGCGGAGGCCCTCGCCGTAGCGCAGGGAGCCGAGGACGGGGCCGAGGCCCAGCATCAGGTTCGGCAGAAACGCCAGCAGGAGCAGCGGGCCGGCCGGCAGCTGCAGCGGGTCGAGTTCGCCGGTCTGGCGGTTCAGCGCGACCGTGGTGATCAGCGTGACGAGGTGGTAGCCCGCGACCCCGGCGAAAAACGCCGCGAAGCCCCAGTGGGCGCCCAGCACCCGCCTGCCACCGTCGTCGTGAGCCACGGGTTCCACGCTAAAGCCCTGCGGTGGCAAGGAAAACAGCGGGGTCAGGCGAAGACCGTGCCGCCGAGGACGATGTGGGCCGGGTGGTGCAGGACGGACAGGTCGGCCCGCGGGTCGGCCGGGTAGACGATCAGGTCGGCCGGTGCGCCGTCGGCGATGCCGGGGTGGCCGAGCCACTCGCGGGCGGCCCAGGAAGCGCTCGCGAGGGCCTGCTCGCGGGACATGCCGGCGTGGTGCAGGGCCTCGACCTCGTCGGCGATCCGGCCGTGGGCCACCATGCCGCCGGCGTCGGTACCGGCGAAGACGCGCACGCCCGCCTCGACGGCCGAGGACACCATCTCGCCGACGCCCGCGTGCAGGGCCCGCATGTGCGCCGCGTAGACCGGGTACCTCGTGGCCTGGTCGGCGATGCCGGGGAAGTTCTCGATGTTGACCAGCGTGGGCACCAGCGCGACGTCGCGCCGCGCCAGCTCCGCGAGCTGGTCCGGGTTCAGCGCCGTGCCGTGCTCCAGGCAGTCGATCCCGGCGGCGATCAGGCCGGGCAGCGCGGCCTCACCGAAGACGTGCGCGGTGACGCGCGCGCCCAGCCCGTGCGCGATCCCGACGGCCTCGGCCAGCACGTCGTCCGGCCACAGCGGGGCGAGGTCGCCCTCGCCGCGGTCGATCCAGTCGCCGACCAGCTTCACCCAGCCGTCGCCGTCGCGGGCCTGCTCGGCGACGGCTTCGGGCAGCAGCTCCGGGTCGTCCAGCTCGATGGCGAAGCCCGGCACGTAGCGCTTCGGCAGCGCGAGATGCCGTCCGCAGCGGATGATCGTGGGCAGGTCCGCCCGGGCCTGCAACGGCCGGACGTCCAGCGGCAGCCCGCAGTCGCGGATCAGCAGCGTGCCCGCGTCCCGGTCCGTCACCGCCTGCTCGGCGGCCTCTTCGACCCCGACCGGGCCACGCGGGCCGAGGCCGGGGTGGCAATGCGCGTCGACCAGGCCGGGAAGGAGGAAGCCCTGCTCCACCAGCGTCTCGGCGCCGGGCACCGGCGTGAACGAGATCCGGCCGCCGTCGATCCACAGCTCACGCGGCTCGCCGTCGGGCAGGACGGTGCCGCGCAGGTGCAGCGCGCCCACGTCAGTTGTTCTTGGGGTTCTTCGGCAGCTTGAACTTCGTCGGGTCGAAGCCCGGGACGTCGTTCATCCCGCCGAGCTGCGACAGGTCCGGCATGCCACCGCCCTGGGGCGGCATCGGCATCCCGCCCGGGGGCAGCATCGGCATCCCGCCGGGCATCCCGCCGCGGACCTTGGGCTGCGTGGGGCCGCGCCCCTTGCCCTTCTTCCCCTTCTTGCCCTTGCGGTTCTTGCTGCCGCCGCCACCGCCGCCGAAGCCGAACCGGCCGGCCATCTGCGCCATCATCTTGCGCGCCTCGAAGAACCGGTTGACCAGGTCGTTCACGTCGCGGACGGCGACGCCCGAGCCGTTCGCGATGCGCAGCCGGCGGGACCCGTTGATCATCTTCGGGTCGTCGCGCTCGGCCGGGGTCATGCCGCGGATGATCGCCTGCAGCTTGTCCAGGTGCTTGTCGTCGACCTGGGCGAGCTGGTCCTTCATCTGGCCGGCGCCGGGCAGCATGCCGAGCAGGTTGCCGATCGGGCCCATCTTGCGGACCGCCAGCATCTGCTCCAGGAAGTCCTCCAGGGTCAGCTGCCCGCTGGACAGCTTCTCCGCGGCCTTCTCCGCCTGCTCCTGGTCGAAGTGCTGCTCGGCCTGCTCGATCAGGGTCATCACGTCGCCCATGCCCAGGATGCGCGAAGCCATCCGGTCCGGGTGGAACGTGTCGAAGTCCTCGAGCTTTTCGCCGTTGGACGCGAACAGGATCGGCTGGCCGGTGACCTCGCGGACGCTCAGCGCGGCACCACCGCGGGCGTCGCCGTCGAGCTTGGTCAGCACCACGCCGGTGAAGCCGACGCCGTCGCGGAACGCCTCGGCCGTGGTCACCGCGTCCTGGCCGATCATGGCGTCGACCACGAACAGGACCTCGTCGGGCGAGACCGCGTCGCGGATGTCGGCAGCCTGCTTCATCAGCT
Organism: Amycolatopsis sp.; assembly: GCA_036502365.1. Lineage (GTDB taxonomy): Bacteria > Actinomycetota > Actinomycetes > Mycobacteriales > Pseudonocardiaceae > Amycolatopsis. Next base: position 22,260 of record DASXYS010000090.1, on the reverse strand, counting down.
CTTCGTCGACGCCCAGCCGTCCGGCGGTGTCGACCACCACGATGTCGTGCTGCGCGTGCTTGGCCTCTTCGATGGCGCGGCGGGCCACGTCCACCGGGTCACCGACGCCGTTGCCCGGCTCCGGGGCGAAAGTCACGACGCCGGCGCGCTCGCCGACCACCTGCAGCTGTGTGACGGCGTTCGGGCGCTGGAGGTCGCAGGCGACCAGCATCGGCGCGTGGCCCTGCTTCTTCAGCCACATCGCCAGCTTGCCGGCCAGCGTGGTCTTGCCGGCGCCCTGGAGGCCGGCCAGCATGATCACCGACGGCGGGTTCTTGGCCAGGTTCAGCCGCCGGGTCTCGCCGCCGAGGATCGCCACGAGCTCCTCGTTGACGATCTTGATCACCTGCTGGGCCGGGTTCAGCGCCTGGGAGACCTCGGCGCCCTTGGCCCGCTCCTTGATCCGGGCGATGAACTCCTTGACCACCGGCAGCGCGACGTCCGCCTCCAGCAGCGCGATGCGGATCTCGCGCGCGGTGGCGTCGATGTCGGCGTCGGACAGCCTGCCCTTGCGCGAGAGCGTCTGCAGGGCAGAGGTGAGCCGATCGGAGAGGGTGTCGAACACGGGTGTGCACGCTCCAGCTGGGTCGTCGTTGCGTACCGGGCTCGCCCGCGGCGGGCCCCGGCAACCTCCGAGGGTAGCCGCTGTGGCCGATCGGCCTCGCGGGTACGCGAACCTTCCCAGGAAGTTTACTACGCACATGCGTAATAACTTGACCGCCAACTCTGAGTCAATGCAAGAAAACAACTCGACTCGACGGCGAAAATCGTTAAACATCTGCGTATGACTTCCTCCACGGCGCGGCGTCCGACGCTCGCCGAACCGGCTGCCGGCACCGACGAGACCGTGCCGTTCGGCCGCATCGCCGCGCTGTTCCGGCCGCACCGCGGGCCGATGGTGGCGCTGTTCGCGCTCCTGGTGCTCCAGGCGGGGCTCGGCGTGGTCTCGCCGTTCCTGCTCCGCGCGATCCTCGACGACGCGCTGCCGCACCGGGACACGCTGCTGATCAGCCTGCTGGCGATCGGGATGATCGCCGCCTCGCTGGGCAGCGGCGCGCTCGGCGTGGCGACCACCGGCCTGTCCAACACGATCGGGCAGCGGGTGATGAACGAGCTGCGCGTGTCCGTCTACGGACGGCTGCAGCGGATGTCGCTCGGCTTCTTCACCCGGACGAAGACCGGCGAGGTGCTGTCGCGGGTGTTCAACGACATCGGCGGCGTCGACAACGTGATCACCACGACGGCCGGGTCCGTGGTGCAGAACGGGACCACCACCGTCGCCATCGCCGTGGCGCTGGTGGTGATGGACTGGCAACTCGCCCTGCTCTCGCTGGTCGTCGTGCCGCTGTTCCTGCTGTTCACGCTGCGGCTGGGCACCAAGCGGCGGGCGCTGGCCCGCGGGCGGACCTGGCGGATGGCCCGGCTGACCACGCTGGTCGAGGAGTCCCTCTCGGTCACCGGCGTGCTGCTGGCGAAGACGATGGGCAATGAGCGGGACATGCGTGAGCGCTTCGCCGCGGAGTCGAAGGAGATCGCGGGGCTGGAGCGCGACGCCGCGCTGGCCGGGCGCTGGCAGCGGGCGTCGCGGACGATGAGCCTGACGATCATCCCCGCGCTGGTCTACTGGATCGCCGGGCTCGCGCTGGCGGGCGGCGCGACTCCGTTCTCCCTCGGCACCGTGGTCGCGTTCACCAGCATGCTGAACCGGCTGCTCGCGCCGGCCACCGCGATGCAGTCGGTGGGGCAGAACGTGGCCACGTCGAAGGCGCTGTTCAGGCGGATCTTCGAGGTGCTGGACCTGCCGGTGGAGATCGGCGACCGGCCGGGCGCGCGGGAGCTGGAGGTGGGCGGCGGCAGCGTCGCCATGCGCGGGGTGTCGTTCCGCTACGACGAAACCGGGCCGTGGACCCTGCACGACATCGACCTCGACGTGCCGGCCGGGACGACCACGGCACTGGTCGGGTCCACCGGCTCGGGCAAGACCACGCTGGCGTACCTCGTGGCGCGGCTCTACGAAGTGACCGAGGGCTCGGTACGAGTGGACGGCGCCGATGTCCGTGACGTCACGCTGGCGTCGCTGGCCAAGGGCGTCGGGCTGGTTTCGCAGGAGACCTACCTGTTCCACGCGTCGGTGCGAGAGAACCTGCGCTTCGCGAAGCCGGACGCCACCGACGAAGAGCTGGAGCGCGCCGCGAAGGCCGCGCACATTCACGACACGCTCGCGGCACTGCCCGAGGGTTACGACACTGTCGTCGGCCAACGCGGTTACCGGTTCTCCGGCGGGGAGAAGCAGCGGATGGCGATCGCGCGGATCCTGCTGCGCAACCCGCCCGTGCTGATCCTCGACGAGGCGACGAGCGCGCTGGACAACCGCACGGAGCGCTCCGTGCAGGCGGAGCTGGACCGGCTCGCCGCCGGGCGCACCACGCTCACCATCGCGCACCGTCTGTCCACTGTGGAGCATGCCGGCCAGATCGTGGTGCTGGACGCGGGCCGGATCGCCGAGCGCGGCACGCACGCGGAGCTGCTGGCGCTCGACGGCCGGTACGCGCGGCTGGTACGCGGGGAAATCGCCTAATGTGGCGGGATGACCGAACTCGATGCGCCCGCCCGCGCCGACGAGCTGGCTTCGCTGGCGCGCGTGGTCCGCGAAGGGGTCGGCCGGCTCAACTGGCGGATGCGCGCCGAGGCCGACGCGCCGGCACCCGGCCCGATGGTGCTGGCCGTGCTTTCGCGCCTCTACCGCGGGGGGACCCACACGCCGGGCGAGCTGGCGGAGGCCGAGCGGATCCAACCGCAGTCGCTGACGCGCGTACTGGCGTCGCTGACCTCGCGCGAGCTGATCACGCGGGCCCCGGACCCGTCGGACGGCCGTCGCTCCCTGCTCGACATCACCGCCGCCGGGCGGGCCGTGCTGCGGGAGTACTCGGTGCAGCGGGAACGGTGGCTGGCGTCGGCGATGGACCGCTCGCTGAGCCCCACGGAACAGCAGCTGCTGCGGCTGGCCTCGGAGCTGCTCGTGCGCGTCGCCGAGGCCTGAGGCCGTCCGGACGGTTCCGGGGCCGGCGCCCTCGACCGGCCCCGGAACCCCTGGACGGGCCGGGCCCGCCGCGTCCCGCAGTCTGCCCGGCGCGCCGGAGCCGCCGGCAGCGTGAAGTCACCCGATCCGGGTGCGGGCAACTACTCAACCGGCCGTGAAACCGTTGGTGGAAAAGAGAAACGGGGCCCCGGGAGCACGGCCCCTCCCCGGGCCGCTCCCAGGACCCCGCATGGCCCCCAGGGGTTCCGGGACGCGGCCGCTCCCCAACGGCCGGCCCCGGAACCTTGGCGGAAGGACTCACCTCCCCGGGAGCCTTCCGCCGCGTGCACACCGGCGGGACCTACTCGCCCCGCTCGCCGGACCCCCAGTACCGGGCGAGTGAGTTTCCGCCGTGCGTTGGGGAGAAGCCTGCCCGAGACGGCCGCGCGTGGGCAGTGTGAAGACCCCCAAGAAGGGCTACGTAGAACTACTCAATCCCCGCCTCGACGCCGCCTTCCGCGCCGCCGCCCTGGCCCGCGAGGCCATCGCCGCGGCCGCGCGGGCCGTCTCGACCGGCGCCGGGTCCGAGTCGACTGCCCTCTGCTGCAACGCCATCAGCAACCGGGTGACACCTTCGTCCTGTTCGCGCCCGGTCGGTCGTTCGACGTCGCCGCCTTCCGCCTTCGCGCGGATCAGCGCCTCCAGTGCTTCACGATGCTCGTCGGTGTACGAGGCGAAGTCGGCGCCCAGTTCCTCGACCAGGTTCACGGCGCGTCGCAGCTCGCCGCGCCTGAGGTCGACGTCCTCGTGCAGGAACGGGAAGTCCGGCCGGCGCACCTCATCGGGCCAGAGCAGGGTCTGCAACACGATCGTCTGGTCCCGCACGCGCAACGCACCGAGCGTCTCGCGACGCCGCAGCGCGACCTTCACGATGGCCACGCGCTCCGTCTCGAGCAGCGCCGACGCCAGCAGCACGTACGGCTTCGTCCCCGCGGGTTCGGGCTCCAGGTAGTAGCTCTTCGCGAAGCACACCGGGTCGATGTCGGAGGCCGGCACGAAGCCGTGGACGTCGATCGTGTCCGCCGGAGGCGAGGGCAGCCGCGCGAGGTCCTCTTCGGTGAGCACCACGACGTCACCGCCCGGCACCGGGTAGCCCCTGACGATCTCCGCGTCCGGCACGTCCGCGCCGTCGACCTCGCACACCCGCCGCACCCGGACGCGCCCGCCGTCCGGCTCGTGCACCTGGTGCAGCGGGACGGCGTGCTCCCCCACCGCGCTGTACGCCTTCACCGGAATGGCGTAGTCGCCGAATCCGATCGTGCCCTTCCACACCGCGCGCATCACGACACCTCCGCAGCTCCAAGGCTAGGCAAGGACGTCGTCGCGGCGACAGCTACAAACGGGTGTCAGGCCCCGCGGATTCGCTCACACATTCGAACGACGGCTCGGCCTCGGCGAGTGCCTCCGCCGAACAGCCCACCGCGCACGCCGCCGCCTGGAGCACTTCGGTGACCACTTCGACGTCCACGGTCGCGGCCGCCGCCAGCGCGCCACTGCGGGCGTCCACCCGGCCGGCGAGCCCGGCCAGCGCGTGCGCGAGCGCGTGCTGCCCGGCGACCAGCTGGGTGACGACCTCGGAGATCTCCGCGAGCGTCGCGGTCTGCCCGTCGCTGCGCAACGACCCGGCCAATTCTTCCGCGCACGACCGCAGATGCGCCGCGACCACTGTCGGCGGCAGGGAAAGCCTCGGGAGATTCCGCTCGGGACCCTGCACCGCCCACCCCCGCCCTCCGCACAGCTGCTCCGGACCCGCGCCATATTGCCACCGGCGCCGGCCGGTGCCGGCCCGACACCCCGAACGTGTGACGGCGGCTCTCACGACGGCCGCCGTCACACCGCTCAGGACGAAGCGCCGAGGACCGCTTCCTCCACCTTGGCCCGCCAGGCGGCGTCGACGCGGCCTGAGCGCGGGGTCACGGCGAAGGAGTCCACCACCGCGCCACCGAGGGTGGCCACCTTCGCCCAGCGGACTTCGGCTTCGCAGCGACGGAACGCGCCCGCCACGCGAAAAAGCAGGCCGATGCGGTCCGCCGCACGCAGTTCGAGCACCACAGTGTCCGAGCCGCTCGTCTCGTCGTCGAACCACAGCACCTTCGGCGACACCGCCGGGGCCGACGCCGACGAGTAGTCGCGCTCCTTCGCCGCCAGGCGTTGGGTCAACGGCAGTGTGCCCGCCACCGCGCGCGCGAACTGCTCGCGCAGCAGCGCCGGGTCCGGCAGCGAGCCGAACTTCGGCGACGCCGTGAAGACACCCGCGCGGCCGCCGTCGTGCCCGCGCAGGATCGCCGCGTGCACCTCGAGCGAGTTCAGCGCCAGCACCCCCGCCGCGGGGGCCAGCAGCTCCGCCCGCGCCGGCACGGCCAGCACCACCGTGACGACCTTGCCGTGCGCGGTGATCCGGACCTCGCCGGTGCCCGAGCGGACGGCCGCGGCCACCAGCTCGCGCTGCTCGGCGTCCATCGGCTCGGGCGCCGAGAAACCCTTGCCGTGCAAGACTTCCTCGCAGCCGGAGACCAGCTCGGCGAGCAGCCGGGCCTTCCAGTCCGTCCACACGCCGGGCCCGGTGGCCAGTGAGTCCGCCTGCGTCAGCGCGTGCAGCAGGTCCAGCAGCACGACGCTGTTGTCCAGCGTCTTCACCACACGCGACACCGTCGCCGGGTCGCCGATGTCTCGCCGGGTCGCGGTGTGCGGCAGCAGCAAGTGGTGCCGCACCATGGCCGAAACCGTCGCGACGTCGGCGTCCGGCAGGCCGAGCCGCTTCGCGACCTGGGCGGAGATCTTGGCGCCCAGCTCGGAGTGGTCGGCGTCGCGGCCCTTGCCGATGTCGTGCAGCAGCGCGCCGATCAGCAGCAGGTCCGGGCGCGCCACCGTGGTGGTCAGCTTCGACGCCTCGACGCACGCCTGCACCAGGTGCCGGTCCACCGTCCACTGGTGCACCGGCGAGCGCGGCGGCAGGTCGCGCACCGCGCCCCACTCCGGGAACAGCCGCGCCCAGAGCCCGGTCCGGTCCAGCGCCTCGACGGCGTCGACCAGCCCCTCCCCCGCGCCCAGCAGTTCCACGAGCGCGTTCAGCGCCTCCGGCGGCCACGGCGCCCGCAGCTCGGGCGCCGATTCCGCCAGCGCGCGCAGAGTGCCGTGCGCGATCGGCTTCCCGGTTCGCGCCGAAGCGGCCGCGACCCGGAGCAGCAACGCCGGGTCCTTGGCCGGCACGGCGTCACGGGCGAGCGAAACCTCCGCGCCGTGCAGCACCACGCCCTCGGCCAGCGGTGTCCGCGAGGGACGCCGCCCGAACCGGGTCTTCGGTGGCTCCACAGTGGACCGGATGGCGACGTCGACCGCGTACGCGATCGTCCGGCCGGCCCCGGAAAGCTTGCGCGCCAACGTGAACCGATCGCCGAACCCGAGTTCGGCCGCGACCAGCTGAGCCTCCGGAGCGCTGAGGATGTCCCGCTCCCGCCGCAGTTCCCGCCGCAGCTCGGTGCGGACGTCGAGCAGCAGTTCCTTGGCCGCCAGCAGCTCTTCGCCCGGGCGGGCCGTCAGCTGGGCGGCCGCGAGGGCCTCCAGCACGGCGAAGTCCCGCAGTCCGCCCCGCCCGTGTTTCAGGTCGGGCTCGGCCGACTGCGCGATCTCGCCGCTGCGCCGCCACCGACCGCGAACGGACTCGGCCAGCTCGTCGAGCCGCTTGCGGGCCGTCCGCCGCCACTGCTCACGCGCCGCGGACGCCAGCCGCTCGGCCAGCTCGGCGTCACCGGCAATGTGCCGGGCGTCGATCAGGCCGAGCGCCGTGCGCAGATCCTCCGAAGCCACTTTCAGCGCTTCACCGGGAGTCCGCACCGAATGATCCAACCCGACCCTGGCGTCCCACAGCGGGTACCACAGCGCGTCGGCTATCTCGCCGACGCGCGAGTTCCCGTTGTGCACGAGCACCAGGTCGAGATCGGAGAACGGCACCAGCTCCCGCCGCCCGAGACCGCCTACGGCGACCAGCGCGACACCCGGTTCCGCGGTGTCCACGCCGGCCGCCGAGGCCCCCTTCCCGAGCCAGAATTCGTAAAGGTCGACCAGGGCCGCCCGCAATGCGGACGCCCCCAGCCGGCCGTGCCTGCCCTCGAGCAACCGCTCGGTGGCCTGGGCCAGCTCACCCCCGTGCGACATGTGTCCTCGCGCCTATAGCGCGTCCGTGCCGCGCTCGCCGGTCCGTACCCGGATCACGGTCTCGACCGGCGTCACCCACACCTTGCCGTCACCGATCTTGCCGGTGTGCGCGGCGGTGGTGATCGCGTCGAGGACCTTCTCCACGCCCGCGTCGTCGGTCACGACCTCGATCTTGATCTTGGCCACGAAATCCACCGAGTACTCCGCGCCGCGGTAGACCTCGGTGTGGCCCTTCTGCCGTCCGTAGCCCTGCACCTCGGTGACCGTCATGCCGAGCACACCCATTTGCTCCAGCGAAGAGCGGACGTCGTCGAGCGTGAACGGCTTGACGATCGCGGTGATCAGCTTCATGCCTTCGTCTCCTCGAGTTTCGTGGCCGCGCTGCCCGTGGCGGTCTTCGTCGGAATGCCCGAGCCGGCGCCGAAGCCGCCGCCCATCCCGCTGAAGTCGTAGGCGCTTTCCGCGTGCTGCGCCTCGTCGATGCCACTGACCTCGTCCTCCGTGCTGACCCGGAAGCCGCCGGCCTTCTTGATGATGAAGCCGATGATCAGGGTAAGGATGAACGAGTACGCGAGCACCGCCAGCGCGGCGATGGCCTGACGGCCCAGCTGGGTGAACCCGCCGCCGTAGAACAGGCCGTCCGCCCCGGCGGAGTTGACGCTCTTGGTGGCGAAGAAGCCGATCAGGAGCGTGCCGACCAGGCCGCCGACCAGGTGAACGCCCACCACGTCCAGTGAGTCGTCGAAGCCGAAGCGGAACTTGAGCGAGACCGCCAGCGCACACAGCAGCCCGGCGATCAAGCCGATCGCGATGGCCCCGAGCGGGCTCACGAAACCACACGCCGGAGTGATGGCGACCAGTCCGGCAACGGCGCCCGAGGCGGCGCCCAGCGTGGTCGGCTTGCCGAACTTGAGCTGCTCCACCACGAGCCAGCCGAGCACGGCGGCGGCGGTGGCAACGGTGGTGTTGGTGAACGCGACCGCGGCGAGGTCGTTCGCGGCCAGCGCGGAGCCGGCGTTGAAGCCGTACCAGCCGAACCACAGCAGGCTGGCGCCGAGCAGCACGAACGGCACGTTGTGCGGGCGCCCGGTGTCCTTCGGCCAGCCCTTGCGCTTGCCGAGCACGATCGCCAGCGCCAGTCCCGCCGCGCCGGCGTTGATGTGGACCGCGGTGCCACCGGCGAAGTCGAGGGCCTTGAGCTTGTTGGCGATCCAGCCGCCGGCCGCGTCCGGGCCCATGAAGCCGTCGAACGAGAACACCCAGTGCGCGACCGGGAAGTACACGACGACGACCCAGATCACCACGAACAGGGTCCAGCCCCAGAATTTCGCGCGGTCGGCGATCGCGCCGGAGATCAGCGCGGGGGTGATGATCGCGAACATCAGCTGGAACATGGCGAATGCCAGCACCGGCAGCGCGTCCGGACCCGGCCATGGGACCGCGGGCGGGCCGCTGCTGGCCAGCCCGGCCAGCTTGCCGACGCCGTCGGTCAGGCCCGCGAAGTCGAAGTTGCCGACCAGACCCCCGAAGGCGTCATTGCCGAACGACATCGAGAAGCCGAAGAGGACCCACAACACCCCCACGACGGCCAGCGCGATGAAGTTCATCATCAGCATGTTCAAGACGCTCTTCGCGCGGACCATTCCGCCGTAGAAGAACGCCAGTCCCGGTGTCATGAGCATGACCAGCGCGGCGCCGGCCAATACCCACGCGGTGTCTCCTGCGTTCAGCACATTGTCCTCCCGTGCCCTGGGGTTACTGCCCGGGAAGTTTTGGACTCCGGTGTTTCACGAGGCGGCAGCTGAGGTTTCGCGTGCGTGAACTGTCGGGTCGGACTTGTTACGGGCAGGTTTCCGGCTACCCGGGCTGAAGTGTCCAGTTACGAAACGTCGTGGTCGAATAGCCGCATGACCTACACCCGGCCCGGAAATGACCCACTGCCACCCCGGGTCGTGCGCGCGCTGCGGTGTTCGGTGTGCGGCCGCCCGGTCGGGCTAACCGATCGCACGCTGCGTTGCGGTTCGGGCCACTCTTTTGATCTAGCCAGACAGGGTTACGTGAACCTGCTGCACGCGCGGATCCCGGCCGGCACCGCCGACACGGCGCCGATGGTCGAGGCCCGCGCCGCGATCCTTTCTTCAGGCGCGTACGCACCGCTGGAAAACGAGCTTTCGCGGGTGGTTTCGGGCACCGCCGGACTCATTGTCGACGCGGGCGCCGGGCCCGGCCATTACCTCTCGCGGGTGCTCGACGCGGCGCCCGAGGCGGCCGGGCTCGCGCTGGACGTCTCGGCCATCGCCCTGCGCCGGGCCGCGCGGGCGCACCCGCGGCTCGGCGCGGCGGTGTGGAACCTGTGGGAGCCGTGGCCGGTGGGCGACGGCGTCGCGTCGGTGGTCCTCGACGTCTTCTCCCCGCGCAACGCCGCCGAGTTCCACCGGGTGCTCGAGCCCGGCGGGCGGCTGGTGGTGGCCGCGCCGCTGCCCGGGCACCTGGCCGAGCTGGGCGACCTGGTGCTGTCGGTGGACGAGCGGAAGGAAGAGCGCCTGGAAACGGCACTCGGGGACCACTTCTCGCGGGTCAGCCGGGCCGACTTGGTGCACACGGCGCCGTTCACGGCCCAGCAGGTGCACGACGTCGTGGCCATGGGACCGGCCGGCTTCCACCTCGACCGCGACGACCGCCGTTCCCGCTTGCTGGCCGCCGAAGGCCGCGACGTGACGCTCGCCGTCGGCGTCAGCGTGTGGCGTAGGAAGGACACGTGACCTCCGCTTCGCTGCTGGCTGACGCCTCGTGGGTGCGCGCCCGCGTCGACGGCGCAGCGAAGCTGTACGGTCGCGCGCCGGCCGACGTACTCGGCACGATCTGGTGGTACTCGCTGTCGTCGGTACTGGTGGCGCCGACGCTGGAATCCCTCGCCGCGGACGGCGAGGTGCTCGACCCGTCGCTGGACGCCGTGGAGCTGGACCTGACGGCGGATGGCCGGTTCCTCGGTGCCCGCTCGCTGCGGCCGCTGCGAGGCCCGCTCGGCCCGGCATTCGCTGCTTCGCTCGGCACGGCCATCACGACGATCGCCTCGGTCACCTCCGCGAATCCCCGCGCGCTGGGCGCCATCGCGACGGACTCGATCGCCAACCGGCTTCTGTGGGCTTCGGCGCCGGAACGCGCGGAGGAGGTCGTGGCGTCCATCGGGCTCGGCCTGCCGCGCCCTCGCTACGTGACTGTCGGACGGACGCCCGCCGTGAAGCGCGTGTCGTGCTGCCTGATCTACGAAGTGGGCAACCCGAAGTGCGTCAGCTGTCCGCGTCAGAAGCCTGAAGAACGCGAAGCCCGGCTTCGTGCGGTGCTGGGCTAGCAGGCCTCGTGAGTGCTCATAACGGTTCTAACCGTCATCAGCACTCACGAGCCCCATCCTGCGGGAACGATGGCCCCGCCCCGGCCCGGTGGGTAGCGTGACCGGCGATGAGTGAACGCACCTGGGGCTTCCGCACCCGCGCCCTGCACGCGGGCGGCACGCCCGACCCCGCGACCGGCGCCCGCGCCGTGCCGATCTACCAGACGACCAGCTTCGTGTTCGAGGACGCGGCCGACGCCGCCAACCTGTTCGCGCTGCAGAAGTACGGAAACGTCTACAGCCGCATCGGAAATCCGACCGTGGCGGCGTTCGAGGAGCGGATCGCCAGTCTCGAGGGCGCGATCGGCGGCGTCGCGACGGCCAGCGGGCAGGCCGCGGAGTTCCTGACGTTCACCGCGCTGGCCGAGGCGGGCGACCACATCGTGTCGGCGAGCGGGCTGTACGGCGGCACCGTCACGCAGCTCACCGGCACGCTCGCGCGGTTCGGCGTCGAGACGACCTTCGTGCGCGGCGGCATCGAGGACTACGCCGCGGCCGTCACGGACAAGACCCGGCTGATCTACACCGAGGTGATCGGCAACCCGAGCGGCGAAATCGCGGACCTCGCGGCGCTGGCGGACCTCGCGCACTCGCACGGCATCCCGCTGGTGGTCGACGCGACGCTGGCCACGCCGTACCTCTGCCGCCCGATGGAGCACGGCGCGGACATCGTGTTGCACTCCGCGACGAAGTTCCTCGGCGGGCACGGCACCACGCTCGGCGGCGTGGTCGTCGAGGCGGGCACTTTCGACTGGGGCAACGGCAAGTTCCCGCGGATGACCGAGACCGTCGATTCTTACGGCGGCCTCAAGTACTGGGAGAACTTCGGCGAGTACGCCTTCTGTACGCGGCTTCGCGCGGAGCAGTTGCGAGACATCGGCGCCGTGCTGTCGCCGCACTCCGCGTTCCTGCTGCTTCAGGGCGTGGAGACGTTGCCGCAACGGATGGACGCGCACGTGGCGAACGCGCGCGCCGTCGCCGAGTACCTGAAGGCCGACCCGCGGGTGGCGTGGGTCGGGTACGCCGGGCTGGCGGACCACCCGCAGCACGAGCTGGCCGCGAAGTACCTGCCCGCGGGCCCGGGCGCGGTGTTCTCCTTCGGCGTGAACGGCGGCCGCGCGGCGGGCGAGAAGTTCGTCGAGTCGGTCGAGCTGCTGTCACACCTGGCGAACGTCGGGGACGCGCGCACGCTGGTCATCCACCCCGCGTCGACCACCCACGCGCAGCTGTCCGACGACCAGCTCGCGGCGGCCGGCGTCGGCCCGGACCTGATCCGGCTTTCGGTGGGGCTGGAGGACGTCGAAGACATCCTCTGGGACCTGGACCAGGCGCTCGACAAGGCGGTGGCCTCGTGACGCATCAGGCCGGTACGTATGAGATTGGTGCCGTGGAACGGCGGCGCCTCCTCGGCCGCACCCGCTCGGTGACGGTCGTGGGCGCGTCCGCGAACCCCGCGCGCCCGAGCTACTTCGTGGCCACCTACCTGCTGTCGTCCACGCGGTACGAGGTCAACTTCGTCAACCCGCGCCTCGACACGCTGCTGGGGCGCCCGGTGTACCCGTCGCTGAAGGACGTGCCGGGCGGGATCGACCTGGTCAGCGTGTTCCGCAAGCACGACGACCTGCCGTCGGTGGCCGACGAGGCGATCGACGCCGGTGCCCGGACCCTGTGGCTCCAGCTGGGCCTCTGGCACGAGCCGGTCGCCGACCACGCCCGCGCGGCGGGGCTGGACGTCGTGATGAACCGCTGCGTGAAGATCGAGCACGCCCGCTTCGCCGGCGGCCTGCACCTCGCCGGCTTCAACACGGGCGTGATCAGCTCACGGCGCCAGTCGGCCCCGTAACGCCGCCCCGGCCCGATACGCCCCAATGTGGCGTTCGGTGCGTTCAACGCAACCAACGCCACATTGGGGCGCTGACCTGGGCCGTGAGAGGCTGGCCGTATGGCTAAACCCTCCGGGCTGCAGATCAGGAACATCATCGCCGCCGTGCTGATGGCGGCGGCGTTCGTGTGGAACCTGGTGATCGGCGGGCCGTGGTGGGTCACCGCGATCGTCGGGGTGGCCTGCCTGCTGTCTTCGTTCTCGGCCTACCTGAACCGGCCGAGCGCGCGGCCCTGAGCCGCGCCGCCGGCGTGGCCGGGATCGACCACGCCGACGGCGGTTGTCAGAGTCAGCCCGCGGTTTCCTGGAACCGCGTGGTCACCGCTTCCCGGCCGCGCTTGGTCAGCTCGCCGAACAGCCGCAGGCGCGCCAGCCCGCCGTCCGGGTGGATGTCGAGACGCACCTCCGTGACCTGCGGGCCGTCCTCCGGCAGCGCGAAACGGTGGCGGGTGTCCGGCTGCAGGCGGGTGCGCGGCAGCAGCGGCACCCATTCCCCCTCGTCCAGCCGGCCGCTCACGGACGCCCAGCCCGGCGCGTTGCCCTTGAGGTTGCTGGTGTCCAGCTCGGCGAAGCGGACGATCCCGGCGCCGGCCAGGCGGACGGTGGCCCAGTCGTTGCCGTCGTCGCGGCGGCGCGCGGTCTCCCAGCCCTCCGCCTGGTGGGCGGCCAGGCCGGGCGAGAGCATGTTGTTCGGCGACGAGTAGAACATGTTGCTGCAGCCGGTCACGATCGCGCCGTTTTCCAGTGCCGCCAGGTCCAGCGAACGCGGGTCCAGCAGCGCCGGGTCCGGCACCGGCGAGCCGTGCACCCGCAGCCGCGCGACGCCGCCGTCCGGGTGCTGGGTCAGGCGGACGTGGGTGTACCGCCTCGGCGACGACACCTTGTAGAAGTTCTCCGTGTGCCCCAGCGCCGGCGCCCGGTCGACCAGCGCCTCCCAGTCCGCCCCGGCCAGCTCCGCCGCGCTCGGGTAGCCCGGCACCGCCGTCGCCTCCACCGAGACGAACGGCGGGTAGTTGCCCTTGAAGAACGCCGTGTCCACCACGACGCCCGACACCACCCCGCCCAGGCCGAGCCGCAGGACCGCCTGGTCGTCACCGGGTTCGCGGTGCCGGCGGGTCTCCCAGCCGTCGTAGACCTGCCCCTTCGGGCCGAAGGTCTCGGCGCGGTGCTCGGGCTTCCACGGGTTGACGAGGTTCTCCTTCTCGGCGAACAGCTCGTCACTCGCCCACATCACCGTGCCACCGAACCGGCGCGAGGCCAGGTCCGGCTGGGCGGTCCACTCAGGACGGTCGTCCGACACGTTCTCCTCCATTTCAGCAGTTCCCCCTCGTCAGCAGTGCGCCACGCGGTTCGTCGCCGGTCACCCGCGAACCGCGCAGCCAGGTGCTCCGCACGACCCCGGCGAGCGGCCGCTGGTCGTAGGCGCTCACCGGGTTGCGGTGCTTGAGTTTCGCGACGTCCACGACAAACGCCTCGTCCGGCGCGAAGACGCAGAAGTCCGCGTCGTAACCGACGGCGAGGTGGCCCTTGCGGGTCATCCCCACCTGCGCCGCGGGCCGCTCCGCCATCCACCGGACGACGTCGGCGAGCGAGAAACCCCGCTGGCGCGCCTGCGTCCAGATCGCCGGCAAGCCCAGCTGCAGGCTGGAAATCCCGCCCCAGGCGAGGCCGAAGTCGCCGGTGTCGAAGCGTTTCAGCTCCGGCGTGCACGGCGAGTGGTCGCTGACGATCGTGTCGATCACCCCGTCGGCGAGGCCCTGCCACAGCAGTTCGCGGTTGGCCGCCTCGCGGATCGGCGGGCAGCACTTGAACTGCGTGGCGCCGTCGCGGATCTCCTCCGCGGTGAAGCTCAGGTAGTGCGGACAGGTCTCGGCCGACAGCGGCAGGCCTTCCGCGCGCGCGGACGCGATCAGCGGCAATGCGTCCGAAGAGGACAGATGCAGCACGTGCGCGCGGGCGCCGGTCTTGCGCGCCGCCTCGATCACGTGCGTGATGGCCAGGTTCTCCGCGCCGCGCGGCCGGGAGCCGAGGAAGTCGCGGTACTTCCCGCCGTGCGGTTCGGGTGCCGACTCGATCGCGTGCGCGTCCTCGGCGTGCACGATCATCAGCGCGTCGAACGCGGCCAGCTCGCGCAGCGCCGCTTCCAGCCCGACGGCGTCGAGTGGCGGGAACTCGTCGACGCCGGAGTGCAGCAGGAAGCACTTGAAGCCGAACACCCCCGCGTCGTGCAGCTCGCGCAGGTCACCGGTGTTGCCGGGGATCGCGCCGCCCCAGAAGCCGACGTCGACGTGCACCCGCCCGCCGGCCGCCTTGCGCTTGACCTCCAGCGCGGCCGCGTCGACGGTCGGCGGCAGGCTGTTGAGCGGCATGTCCACGATCGTGGTGACGCCACCGGCGGCGGCCGCGCGGGTCGCCGTCTCGAAGCCCTCCCACTCGGCGCGGCCGGGGTCGTTCACGTGCACGTGGGTGTCCACCAGGCCCGGCAGCAGGACTTCGTCCGCTTCCAGCTCGACGGTGATGCCGGCGTCGGCAGCACCGGTGAGATTCACCAGCCCGGGCTCCACCGCAACGATCCGGCCTGCGTCGACACCGATCGTCACGGGGCCTTCGGTTCCCTGCCCCGTCACCGCTCGTGCGGCGCGCACCACGAGGTCCATCTGCGGGCACACTCCTCACGCCCACCGGAATCCGGCAGGCAATTTCACGTTACGGAAAGTCTGTTTCGCCAACCGAGATTAACCACGCTGTTCGTCCCTCGTCAACGTCACGCCGTCCACGTTACGGTCAGCGCGTGGAGCTAGAAGCGGAGTTCACCAGCGAACCGTTCCAGGGCGAGGGCGCCCCGCCGGAGCACGCTTTGCGCGCCCGGGACGCGGCCAGGGAAGCCGGGCTGGACACCGATTTCGGCCCGCTCGGCACCCTCGCCCGCGGCGACGCCGACCAGCTCGTCCAGGCGCTCCCGTCGATCGCGAAAGCCGCGCTGGAGGGCGGCGCCACCCGCGTGACGCTGCAGCTGCGCCGCACGGACGAACACGAGCCCCCGCCCCCCGTCGAACTGAACAGCGCCCTGTCCCGCCTGATCGCCGACGTCGAGCGCGAACTGGGCGCAAAGCTCGGCGATCTGGAGCGCCCGGACAAGCAGCGAGCGGTTCGGCTACTGCGCGAGCGAGGGGCGTTCAGCCTTCGGAAGTCGGTGTCCGCGGTCGCCGAGGCACTGGGCGTCACACGGTTCACGGTTTACAACTACCTCAACCGCGAGGCCGACTGACCAGCACGTTCAACAAAATGCGACGCGTGAGGAACACCACAGGACTCCGGGAACACAGCGCGGCGGCTGATCGTCTTCCGAAGTGGATGGCCTGTCAGGGGCCGACTTCCCCGGCAGAGCCGACCACAGGTCGATTTCCGGAGGAGAGGTGAGAACCATGGCACTGCCTGTGCTGCGTTCGTCGGACACCGTGAGCCGCTGGGATCCGTTCCGTGAGTTCGAGGATCTCCACCGCGGGCTCGACGAGTGGCTGCAGTCAGCCTTCCGCGGCGTGGCCGCGTGGACCCCGTCGGCCGACGTGTCGGAGACGGCCGACGCCTACCTGGTGGCCGTTGATCTGCCCGGCGTCAAGCGTGAGGACGTCACCGTCGAGCTGGTGGACACCACGCTGGCGATCACCGGTGAGCTGAAGGAGCGGGAGCAGACCGGGTGGTTCCGGTCCCGCACTCGCCGGCGAGGCCGGTTCGAGTACCGCACGACGCTGCCGCACGAGGTCGACGCCGACCGGATCGAGGCGAACCTCGACAACGGCGTGCTGACCGTGCGGATGCCGAAGAGCGAGGCCATCAAGCCACGCCGGATCGAGATCACCGGGAACTGAGCAGTCGCGGGGGCCGGCCGGGCCGGCCCCCGCAGGTCCGCACCTGGAGGGAGTAGTGAGGATGCGGCCCCCGGTGGCTGATCCGTCAACCGCACGACGCTCGCGGCTCAGCGCCACGGAGGTGGCCGCGAGCGCTCTGGCCGCCGTGTCCGGAGCGATCGCGGCCTCGTCTCTCGGGGTCGCCGGAACCGTTGCGGGCGCGGCCCTGGCAAGCGGTCTGAGCACGGCGGGTGCGACGCTCTACGAGCACGTCCTGCGCCGCACCCACGACAGAATTCGCGTCGCACCGCCGAAGTGGCGGCGGGTCGTGTTGACGGCCGTCGTGGCTTTCGCGCTCGCGATGGGTGTGATCACGCTCGGGGAGCGGGTGCTGGGCAAGTCCACCGCCGACCTGATCCACGGCAGGCCCGGACCAAGCGCACCGGCGACCGTCCGGCTGATCGATCCGCGACGCGGCGCGCACCCGCGGGCACCCGCCTCCGCTCCGGCGCCGCCGGCCTCGACGACCAACGCGGTGCCGACGACGTCGGCGACACCGACCCCCGCCGGCTCCACGCCGCCGGCGCCGGCCACAACCACACTGCCGATACCGGCGAGCGGGCCGATGCCATCGCCGCCGACGTCCACA
Organism: Amycolatopsis sp.; assembly: GCA_036502365.1. Lineage (GTDB taxonomy): Bacteria > Actinomycetota > Actinomycetes > Mycobacteriales > Pseudonocardiaceae > Amycolatopsis. Next base: position 5,217 of record DASXYS010000090.1, on the reverse strand, counting down.
AGGGACCGATGACCGGCGGTCGGGCCTTCGCCGGCGAAGCGGATTCACAACAGGCGGAAAACTCTTGCGGCATAAGAGTTTCCTTCGCCCACATGATCGACAACAGAGGATGTCTCCACTACTGGGAGGTGACTTGTCATGGACATCGGCCTGATGCTTCTTCGTGGGGTGATCGGGCTGCTGATGGCCGGTCACGGCACGCAGAAGCTGTTCGGCTGGTTCGGCGGTCGTGGTGTGCCGGGCACCGCCGGCTTCCTCGAGTCGCTCGGCTGGCGACCCGGGCGGCCGTACGCGCTGCTGCTCGGTGCGGCGGAGTTGTTCGGCGGTCTCGCTTTGGCGCTGGGATTCGCGACTCCGCTCGCAGCCGGGGTGCTGATGGCGGTGCTGGCCAACGCGGCGCTGGTCGTTCACGGCCGGCACGGCCTGTGGAACAGCGCGGGCGGGTACGAGTGCCCGCTGGTGCTGATCGGCTCGGAGCTGGCGCTGGCGTTCACCGGCCCCGGCCGGTTCAGCCTGGACCACCTCGCCGGCTGGGCGACGGGTGGTGTTGCGTGGGGCTTCGCCACCGTCCTGGTCGCCGTGCTGGGCATTGTGGTCGGCCTGGCAGCGCACGAACACGGTGCGCGCGCCGGGCACGATCGGACGGTCGGCCACGCTGCCTGACCTCGCCTCCGGACTGCTCCCGGACGGCACGGGGTTCCGCGGAACGGTCAGCGCTGGGTACGGCGCTGGTTGGCGGCGTCGCGGCGAAGCCGGTCGGTGTGCTCGGCGATGGCCGTCAGCTGGTCGGCGAGTCCCTGGTGGTGTCCGACCACGTGCGGGTGGGTCGCGGCGAGCGGGCTGAGCAGGTCCGCGGGGTTGTCGGTACCGAGTGCGTCGCCGACTCGGTCGGCGCTGTTCTGCGCTGTGGCACCGAGCCCGTCGAGGGCGCTCACCTGACCGGCCAATTTCCGCAGAGACCCGGCGTTGCGGCGGGCCCACTCCGCGACAGCGCGATCGCCGGCGCGTTGGTCCCGGCGCGCGTCGACCCGGCCTTCACCCGTGGTCTCGCCGGTGTCGGACGGCTGCAGCCGCAGGTAGCGCCGCTCGGCAGCCTGCCGGCTGGCCACGCCGAGCGCCGGGGCCAGCGCGGTCCAGCTGATGCCGTTCGAGCGGGCCGCGCTGATCAGTTCCGGTTCCCACGCACTGAGTTCGTCGCGTAGCACGCGCAGTGCGGCCAGCGCGTGCAGCAGTTGTTCACGCTCCGCGGCACCTTCCCGCGCGGCGGCGACCACGGCGCGGATGCCGCGGAGGGTCGTGATCGGGTCGTCGTCCATGTGATGTCATCCTCCAGACGACATTGGTCTTGTCATCGATGCGATGACATCTTACAATCAAGGTGCGTGTTGACACCAGAGACAGGCCAACAGGAGGTGGAATCCGATGTTGATGCGCACCGACCCGTTCCGTGAGCTCGACCAGCTGACCCAGCAGGTGTTCGGCAGCATGCCGGCGACCTGGTCGAGGCCGGCGGCAATGCCGATGGACGCCTACCGCGACGGCGACCAGTTCGTGGTCTGCTTCGACCTGCCCGGCGTGGACCCCGCCGCGATCGAGCTGGACATCGAGCGCAACGTGCTCACCGTCAAGGCCGAGCGGCGCCCGGCGGCCAACGGCGACGACGTCCGGATGCAGGTCTCCGAGCGGCCGCTGGGCGTCTTCTCCCGCCAGCTGTTCCTGGCCGACGCCCTCGACACCGAGCACATCAAGGCCGACTACGACGCCGGTGTCCTCACCCTGCGCATCCCGGTCGCCGAGAAGGCCCGGCCGCGCCGTATCGCCATCGGCACCACCGGCGGCGGGCCCAGGGAGATCGAGGCCTGACCGCCGGGGTACCACGGCCGGCACAACCAGAGGCAGGTGATGCGTATCGGCCTTGAGTCACCAGACACCATCCCTGCCGCGCCGCCGTCCGCCCGTCCCGGTACATAGGACCGCTCACGACGGCGCGGCACTCCGCCGTGGACGGGGGCCCCTTCGACCGCGACCCCTCCGGCCCCCGCCCACTCTCCGCCCGCCGGGCAGAAAGGTTCGCTCAGCAGTGACCGCGCCGCTCGACATCTCGCCCCACCAGCACATCGCCGTTCCCGCGCTGCGCAGCTACCTGCGCGCGGTGGGCGACGAACTCGGGGTGGGACTGGAATCGGCCACCATCGACCACGACACCCCCGTCTCGGCCTACCTCGCCCTCGACACCCGGCTGCCCCGTTGCCCCGACCGCGACGTCGCCCTGCTGTGGGACGAGGAGCATGGCTGGGCCATCGCCAAGGAAACCCACTCCGGCGAAGACCTGCTCGTCCTCGCCTACCTGGGTGGCCCGACAATCACGCCCTCGCCCAAAAGAGTCGCGCGGTTCGTCGACGCGCTGTACTGCGATGACCGGACTGTAGGCCTGCCGAACCCGCCTGCGATCCGCGCGGCCGGCAGCCCGGAGGACCTGGCGGCTCAACTGCTCGCCTACCGCCCCACCCCCGTGGTCGTGAAGTCGGATACCGAACGGCTTTTCCACCCATGACACCGGAATCCGCACTCACGCCGGCCGAGGGCGACGGCGTGCTGCCCCTGCCGCTGAGCTTTCCGCTGACCCTGCGCGGCTACGACCGGGAACTGGTCCACGAGTACGTCGACGAGCTGCACGCGGAGATCCGCGTCCTCACCGTCGACCGCGACGCCGCCGTCCGGCAAGCCGAAGCTCTGGCCGACCGCCTCGAAGAGGCCCGCGCCGAACACGCCGACCTGCAGTCCCGCTTCGACCGCGTCTGCCGCACCCCGGCCGACCCCGATGCGGTGGGCAGCCGCGTCCGGCGCATCCTCGACCTCGCCCAGGCAGAAGCCGCCGAAATCCTCGACAGCGCCCGCCAGGAGGCACACGCCGTGCGCGCGGAAGCGGACCGCGCTCGGGACCGGATCCGCGCTCAGACCGTCGCCCGGCTCCAGGCCGCTGATCGCGTGCTCACCCAGGCCGAACAGATCCTCGCCGACGACAAGACACCGGACGAGAATTCGCGCCTGCCCACACCGTCCCGCACCCGGACAGCGGCCTGAACCACACGACAGCTCGGCCGCTGCTCTGTTGGCGCCCGCCGACGTGCCGGGACTGGGTGATCCGCTCAACCGCGAAGCCGACTGGCCAGCACTTTCAACAAAATGTTGACGACTAGGCGGTTGCGCCGTACGGTCGGCTGACTACCAGCTCCCCCGCCGTGAGGAGATCCCGTTGCCACTCGCACTCGCCGAGTTCAACACCGCCGAAGCCGCCGAGGTCCGTCCGGCGCTGACGGCCTGCCTGGCCGTGCCGCGATGGGTCGACGCCGTGCTCGACGGGCGGCCGTACCCGCGGTTCGACGCGCTGCTCGAGGCCGCCGCGGGCGCCACGCCGCTGCGCCGCGACGAGGTTCGCGACGCGATCGCCGCCCACCCGCGGATCGGCGAAAAGCCCAAGGGCACCGGTGAAGACGCCGGCTGGTCCCGCGGCGAACAGTCCGGTGTGGACAATGCCGACGAGTTCGCCGCCGCGAACGCCGAATACGAAAGCCGGTTCGGCCACGTCTTCCTGGTCTGCGCCGCGGGCCGGAGTGGTGAAGAACTACTCGCGAACCTGCGCTCGCGGCTGGGCAACGACCCGGAGACCGAGCTGGACGTCGCCGGCGCCGAGCTGGCCAAGATCGCCCGGCTGCGCCTGCAGAAAGCAGTGACCGCATGAGCCTCGTGACCACCCACGTCCTCGACACCGCCGCCGGCAAACCCGCCGCGGGCATCCCGGTGCGGTTCGAACGCGAGGACGGCAAACCGATCGCCGACGGCGCGACGGACGACGACGGCCGCATCCGCGACCTCGGCCCGGAAACCCTGGCCCCCGGCGTCTACCGGCTGATCTTCGACACCGGCGCGTACCTCGGGCCGGACGCGTTCTTCCCGGACGTCACCATCGCCTTCCGGATCACCGACGGCACCGCGCACCACCACGTGCCGGTGCTGCTGAGCCCGTTCGCCTACTCGACCTACCGTGGCAGCTGAAGGGAACCTGACGTGGGAATCTCCTTGGGCCCCAACCAATACGGCAAGGCCGAGGTCCGGCTGGTCACCGTGCGCCGCGAAGGCGCCGTGCACCACCTGCGTGACCTCACCGTCTCCACCGCCCTGCGCGGCGAACTCGAAGCGACGCACCTGACCGGCGACAACAGCGCCGTGCTGGCCACCGACACGCAGAAGAACACCGTGTACGCGTTCGCCAAGCAGCAGGACGTCGGCGAGATCGAGGACTTCGCGCTGCGGCTGGGCCGGCAGTTCGTGGACACCCAGGAGAAAATCACCGCGGCCCGCATCACGATCGCCGAGCACGGCTGGGAGCGCATCCCGGTCGGCGGCGCGCCGCACGATCACGCGTTCAGCCGCTCCGGCGGTGAAAGCCGCACGACCACGGTTACGGTGCGGGGCGACCGCGCCTGGGTGGTGTCCGGTGTGGACGGTCTGACCGTGCTGAAGTCCACCGGCTCGGAGTTCCACGGCTTCCCCCGCGAGGAGTACACCACGCTGGCGGAGACCGACGACCGGATCCTCGCCACCGCCGTCACCGCGCGGTGGCGTTATCAGGGCAGTACCGACATCGACTGGGCCAAGAGCCACCAGGAAATCCGGCGGACGCTGCTGGAGGCGTTCGCCACGAAACACAGCCTTTCGTTGCAGCAGACCCTGTACACGATGGGCGAAACCGTGCTGCTCGCGCGGCCGGAGGTCGCCGAGGTCCGGCTTTCCCTGCCGAACAAACACCATTTCCTCGTCGACCTGAGCCCGTTCGGCCTCGAGAATCACAACGAGGTGTTCTACGCCGCCGACCGCCCGTACGGCCTCATCGAAGGCACCGTGGTCCGCGACGAAGCCGAAGAGCCCGGCCCGGCCTGGACCGACGCCCTGCTGCGCCAATAGTTACTGATCCGACTACAGCCACGGCGGAAAGAGTCGGCTCGAGCAGATCGGCTGCGGACCGTATCCGCCTACTTTCGGTCGGATCAGTAACGCCAACCCCCTGCCCTCACCGGAGAGCGCATGTCAGGCACCTGCACGCCCGAAAACCCGGATCACCCACACCCCGTCGACGCGCGGCCGCCGTTGCCGCAGCTCGTGCTCGGCGGCATTCAGCACGTCGCGGCCATGTACGCCGGCGTGGTGGCCCCACCG
>DASXYS010000089.1:0-22489 GCA_036502365.1 Amycolatopsis sp. | reverse complement strand
CGATGAGGTCGAGGAACACGTCTTCGAGTCGCGGACCGTGCCCGTTGGTGCGGGGGCCGCCGAGCAGCACGGACACCGGGCCCTCGGAGACGAGCTGCCCTCTGCGCATGACCACGACGTGGCTGCAGGTCTGTTCGACCTCGGCCAGCAGGTGGCTGGAGACGATCACCGTGCGGCCGTCGTCGGCGTAGCGCTTGAGCACCTCGCGCATCTCCCTGATCTGGGGCGGGTCGAGGCCGTTCGTGGGCTCGTCGAGCACGAGCAGGTCGGGCAGCCCGAGCATGGCCTGGGCGATGGCCAGCCGCTGCCGCATGCCCTGGGAGTAGGTGCGGACCGCCCGCTCGAGCGCCTTGCCCAGCCCGGCGATCTTCAGCGCCTCGTCGAAGTGGGCGTCGGCCGTAGGACGGCCCGTGGCGGCCCAGTAGAGCTCGAGGTTGTCGCGCCCGGACAGGTGGGGCAGGAATCCCGGCCCCTCGACGAACGACCCGAGCCTGGACAGCACCGGCGCCCCCGGGGTCACCCGCTCGCCGAAGAGCCGGACCTCGCCGGCATCGGGCTGGATGAGGCCCATCATCATGCGCATCGTGGTCGTCTTGCCCGCGCCGTTGGGCCCGAGCAGGCCGAGCACCTGGCCCGGCTCGACGCGGAAGGACAGGTCCTTCACCGCGACGAACCCGCCCGCGTACTGCTTGCGCAGCCCGCTGATCACCAGCGGGGTGTGCGCCAGCTCGGGGTCGACGTCGTGCGAGCGCCGGCGTCGCAGTGCCGCGAACGCCAGTGCCGCGACGGCGACCAGCAGCGTCGCGCCGATGCCGATCAGCTGCCCGGACGGTGCCGGCGTGCCCACGGAGACCCCGGGCACGACCGGCACGGCGAGCGACGAGCCGGGCGCGAGCCCGATCCGGAACACCCCGGGCTGGCCCGGCACGGAGTACGACTGGTCGGTGGTGCCGACTACGAGCCGCAGCGAGTGGCCCGCCTCGATCGGCCGCACGATGCCGGGCAGCGTGACCGTCACGTCGACCGGGGTGCCGTCGGCGGGCAGGCCGCTGACCCGGAACGGTGCGACGGCGTTGGCCGGCAGCACCCGGGTGCCGTCCGTGCCCACGTCGTAGAGCTTCGCGAACAGCACCGCCTCCGGCAGCGGGTGCGCCGGGTCGGCCGCGACCTGGAGGTGCACTGTGGACGATCCGGCGACGAGCAGCTGGCTGGCGACCGGCGTGGTGCGGAACTGGGCCGCCTGGCCCGCCGGGTCCGTGCTGAACAGCGGCGCCAGCCGGGACGAGCTCCCGGCGAGCCCGTTCAGCCCGGGGATGCCGCTGACCGCGGCCGGGTTCGCCCCCGCCGGGCGCACCGCCGATTGCACCGGGCCGGTGAGCGCGACCTGCCGCCGCTCCGTGCCCTGACCGGAGAGGCCGGGGTAGGCCCCGGCGTTGACCGTGCGCACGGACGGCGTGCCGTTGGCCCGCAACGTGCCCTGCACGTCGTAGCTGAAGCCGGTGCCGGGGTCGCTGCCCTCGCCGGTGAGCGAGTACCAGAGGAAGTCGCCGATCTTGGCCCGCAGCTGCGGGCCGGGGGTGCCGCCGTCGTGGCCGCCGGTGTACCAGATGGTCTTCACCTTGCCGCCCGCCGCGCTGATCTGGCGCGCGGTGGCGTCCGACTGGTCAAGCCCGAACAGCGTGTCGCTTTCACCCTGCACCAGCAAAGTCGGCGCGGTGATCTTGCTCGTCACCGAAGCGGGGGAGACCCGGTGCAGCAGCGCGATGGTCTGCGGGCTCGCCTTCCCGGTCGTGGCCAGCTCGGTGTAGGCCTGGCAGACCTGGGCGGTGAACCGGCCGCACGGGTCGGCGGCGGGCAGCTGCGACGCCTGGCCGCCCGCAGTGGGCGCGGCGGCCTGTGGCGTGGTGCCCGAGCCGCCGGCCGAGGTGCCGGAGTCGGTCGTCTCCTGCCCGGCCTCGGGGGCTTCGGTGGACGGACCGCCGCCCGACGGTGCGCCGGAGCCGGCGGAGAAGAAGATCCCGGCCCAGCTCTTCTTGAACACCCCGTCGGGGGCGAACTCGCCGGCCGCGGGGGTGGCCGACGCGGGTGGCCGCGCCGCGGCCGCGTTCGGCACCAGGCCCTGGGCCAGGTCGTTGTAGGTGATCACGGGCGCGACGGCGTCGATCCGCTTGTCCGTGCCCGCGAGCAGCAGGGAGAGCGCGCCGCCGTAGGACGCGCCGGTGACCGCGACCTTCGGGTCGCCCTTGGCGTCGGTGAGCACCTCCTTGCTCGCGGCCAGGTGGTCCACGAGCCGGCTGGCGTCGGCGACCTCGGCATCCGGGTCGTTCAGGCCGATCTTGCCGGTGCTGCGGCCGAAGCCGCGGGCCGACCAGGTCAGCACGACGAAGCCGCGGCCGGCCAGTTCCCGGGCCTGCGGGTCGACGCTGGACTTGTCCCCGCCGAAGCCGTGGGCCAGCAGGACGGCGGGCGCGGGGGTCTTGGCGGGCAGGTAGGTGGTCGTGTCGATGCGGACCTTGTCCGCCGAGCCCGGCGCGGCCGGGAGCTCGAGGACGGCGTCCTGGGTCCGGACGGCGGACGGCGGCGAGCCGCTGGTCGTCCAGACGACCACGGCCGCGGCGACGACCACCACGACCGCGGCCAGCGCGGTGAAACGGGCGCCGCGCGTGCGAGGGAGCGGGATTCGGGGCACGCGCTGACGTTATTGGAGTTTTGCTGAGAACGTCGCGCCGGGCTCACACGAATCCGACATCCCGGCCGCGGGTGTCACCCGTCCGGGAGGCCGGCCAGGCTACGGGCGGCACCCGTGCCGGAGAGCGGTGACCGGGCTAACACCGCCGGACCGGTGACGCGGGCAACCTCCGCTGGCGTTTGCGGGCCGTAACCGGCACACTGAACTCGCTGTGAGGGGAGTATTCCTTCGCGGCGGTGTCGTCAGCACGGTGGCTCAGGTCCCCCGGCACCGTCGGTCGCTGGTGAAAGCGGCGGAAGAGACCTCCGGTTAGTTGCTGCTATGCACTATCCGGAGGTTGTTTCATGACTGTCCCCCTGTGGCTGTGGATCGCAACGGTCGGTGGCATTTTGGCCCTGATCGCGATCGACCTGTTCATCGTCGACCACAATCCACATGAGGTGACCACCGGTGAGGCCGCCCGCTGGGTGATCTTCTACGTCGCCTGCGCGGTCCTGTTCGGCATCGGTGTCTGGGTGTTCGCCGGGCACAACTCCGGCGTCGAGTTTTTCACCGGGTACATCACCGAGTACTCGCTGAGCGTCGACAACCTGTTCATCTTCATGATCATCATGGCATCGTTCAAGGTGCCGGCGATCCACCAGCACCGGGTGCTGCTCGTCGGGATCCTGCTCGCGCTGGCCATGCGGAGCGTGTTCATCGCCGTCGGCGCCGCGCTGATCGCGCAGTTCGTGTGGGTCTTCTTCCTCTTCGGCGCGGTGCTCGTCTGGACCGCGATCAGCATGCTGCGCAAGAAGGACGAGGAAGAGGAGTACAAGGAGAACGCCGTCACCCGGTGGGTGCGCAAGTTCTTCCCGGTGACCGACGACTTCCACGGGCACAAGTACACGGTCAAGGTCAACGGCAGGCGGATGATCACGCCGATGCTCGTGGTGATCGTCGCCATCGGCTCGGCCGACCTGCTGTTCGCGGTGGACTCGATCCCGGCCATCTTCGGCATCACCCAGGAGGCCTTCCTGGTGTTCACGGCCAACGCGTTCGCGCTGATGGGCCTGCGCCAACTGTACTTCCTGCTCGGCGGGCTGGTCGAGAAGCTGGTGTACCTGACCTACGGGCTAGCCGTGATTCTCGCCTTCATCGGCGCGAAGCTGTTCGTGCACGCGCTGCACGAGTACCACGTGGCGCCGGACTGGCTGGACATCAACAACTGGATCTCCCTCGGCGTGATCGTGGTCGTGCTGACCGTGACCACGGTGGCGAGCCTGGCGAAGGCCAAGCGGGACGAACGCGCCGGGCTGGCCGCGAAATAGGTCGTTCGCGTTGCTAATGATCCGGTACGGTCGTCGGCATGCGTCCTGCCGACATCGAAGCCCTTGTCGTCCCCGGCCGTCCCGCGCTGCGGGGTGAGCTGCTGATCACCGCGGTGCAGCGCCCGGACCTGGAGTCCGACTCCGGGCACAGCGCGCTTCGCCGGGTGGACCTCGGCGGCGGGGAGGCGCCGTGGACCCACGGGCCGCACGACGCGGCGCCGTCGATCTCACCGGACGGGCGCTGGGTCGCGTTCCTCCGCGCCGGCGAAGGCACGGGCGCCGACGGCAGCCCGCAGGTGCACGTGATGCCGACCGGCGGCGGCGAGGCCAAGCGGCTGACCTCACTGCACCTGGGCGCGGACGCGCCGGTGTGGGCGCCGGACTCGCACCGGCTCGCGTTCACCGCCCGGCTACCGGAAGCGGGCCGCTACGGCACGGCGACCGCGGACGGCACGACGCCGGAGCCGCCCGCCGAGGCCCCGCGCCGGATCACGCGTTTCGACTACCGCATCGACGACGTCGGCTTCCTGCGCGACCGCGTGAAGCGGCTCTTCGTGGTGGACATCGACGCTGACATCGCGGCCGAGCCGGAGCCCGTCTCGCCCGCCGACTACGACGTGGACCATCCCGTGTGGACACCCGACGGCGAGCGCGTGGTCGTTGTGGTGCCGCAGGACTGGGACCGGGTGGAGACCGACTACCGCGACCTGGTCTCGTTCCCGGCCGCGGGCGGCGAACCCGAGCTGCTCGTGCGGTGCCACGGCGCCGCCGATCTGCCCGTGTTCGGCCCGGACGGCACGTTGTTCTTCTACGGAACGTCCTATGCGGACGGTCATTTCGAGGCCAACAACATCGGCCTGTACGCCGCCGTCCCCGGCCACGACGGCCCGGCCGAGGCGCGCCGGCTGACCGACATCGAGACCGTCGACCTCGAAATCGGTGCGGGCCCGGCGATCCCGCTCGGCGACGAGGTCTTGGTGGTCGCGCGCAACCGCGGTGCAGCCGAACTGCGCGCCGTGCCGGTGACGGCCGACGCGGCGCCGTTGGACGACCTGCGGGTGCTGCACGGCGGTCACCTCGCGGTCCGCGGGTTCGCCGCGGACGGCGATACGGTGGTCGCCGTGGTCGCGACGCCGGAGACTTCCGGCGACGTCGTGGTGCTCACCGCGGCCGGCGGCCCCCGCGTGCTCACGGACTACTCGAAGACGTTGCGGGACAAGGGTCTTTGCGCGGTCGAGGAGCTGAACACCACCGCGCCGGACGGCTACCCGGTGCACGGCTGGCTGGTGCTGCCCGAGGGCGAGGGCCCGCACCCGGTGCTGCGCGTCGTGCACGGCGGCCCGTTCGCCCCGCAGGACTGGGCGGTGTTCGACGAGGCGCAGGTGTACGCCTCCGCCGGGTACGCCGTGGTGCTCGGCAACCCGCGCGGCTCGGCGGGCTACGGGCAGAGCCACGGCCGCGCGATCACCCGCGCGTTCGGCACCGTCGACGTCGACGACGTGCTGGCACTGCTGGACAAGGCGCTGGAGCGGCCCGACCTCGACCCGTCGCGGGTCGGCATCATGGGCGGCTCGTACGGCGGGTTCATGACGAGCTGGGTCGCCTCGCACCACCCGGAGCGGTTCAAGGCCGCCTGGAGCGAGCGTGCGGTGAACGCGTGGGACTCGATGGTCGGCAGCTCCGACATCGGTTACACCTTCGTCGACTCCTACATCGGCCCCGACCCCGAGGTCCAGCGCGACCGCAGCCCGCTCACCTACGCCGCGGACATCTCCATCCCGTTCGCCGTGGTGCACTCCGAGCACGACTGGCGGTGCCCGCTGGAGCAGGCACAGCGCATGTTCGTGGCCTTGCGCAAGGCGGGCGCCGACGCGGAGTTCCTGCTGTTCCCGGGCGAGGGCCACGAACTGACCCGCTCGGGCCGGCCGCGCCACCGCGTGCAGCGGTTCGAAGCCGTGCTGGAGTGGTGGTCGCGGCACCTGGGCTAGCCGTGCCCGTGCCTGGTTGAGCAGTGTCTAGTTCAGCAGCGTCTAGTTGAGCAGCGTGTAGTTCAGCTCTTCGCAGACCCGGCCCAGCGGCACGTCGAGGCCGGGGTGGTCCAGCGGCAGCAGGACGTCCGGCGCGATCGGCAGCGCCGCGCCCGCGGGCGGGTCCCACAGGCACAGCGACGGGTCGCCGGCGTCCATCGAGGAGCGGTACCAGAGGCCGTCGAGGTCGGGCAGGGCGGTACGGATCGCGCGGGCCCAGGCCTGGGTGATCTTCTTCGGCCCGCTGGAGATCTCCTGCGAAGCGCCCACCCTCGTCGGCCACAGGCCGGTCAGGTCGAGCAGCCGCAGGGTCCGCGTCGGCCGGACGACGACCAGCCGCGGGCCGCGCGTCTTCCGGTCGACGGTGGAGCTGGTCTGGAATACCTCGGCGACGCTGGTGCGCACGGTCAGCCCGAAGTACAGCACGCCGTTGGCCGGGTCGGTGACCGGCTGGCCGCCGCGGCCCGGCGGTTGCTGGTCGAACCGCCCGTGCGGGAGCGGGCCGGTGTAGCGGAACGTGTTCCATTGTTGCGGGTGGTTGCCGTGCGCGGTGAAGATCCGGACCAGCCTGGTCTCGGGCTGCACCGAAACCACGTCGTGGCTCCGGTCCAGTTCCTTGACCAGGGCGGATCGTGCGGGCGGCAGGGGGAGCCGGGCCATGCGTCGGGGGTCGTCCGTCCTGTGTGGGTGATCTTGCTCTTCGGCTCAGCCTAGAACGGCGAGCCGAGCGTGGCGACGAGGCGGGCGAGGACTTCGGGGTCACCGCCGGAGAGGAGCCACTGCCGCGGGGTCGCGGGCCGGTCACTGATCACCAGGTCGGCCTGGGGGGTGTTCATGAACGCGGCGACGACCAGCGCCGGCTGGTCCTCGGGCACCGCGCGCAGCACGATCTCGAGGCCGGGCAGCACGCCCGAGCCGTTGAACTGCCAGGACGGCAGCCGCCAGCCCTGGTCCTTCCAGCCGGTGAGCCGGCCTTCCTTCAGACGGTGCCGGATGCGGCTGTCGTCGACGCCGAGCGCCTGCGCGGCCTCCAGCACGTTCAGCGCGGAGTCGGCGAGCACGGCGTGCGCGGCGACGGTGCGCGCGCGGAAGTCCGGCTCGTCCTCGTGCCGCGGTGACAGGTCGAGCCCGACGTCGGCGAGCGCCGCCTGCTGGTCGGGCGAGAAGTAGTGGGACGGGTCCGGATTCGGTGGCGAGAGCCGGCGCGCCGCGTCCTCCACAAGCGTCAAGAACTCGTTCGCATCGGCCTTGAGGCCGGCTTTGGCGAGGACGTTCTCCAGCGCAGGTGACATGCGCTCAGACTAGCTCGTGTGTGCGGGTTCGTGCGGTTCATCACCGGATCTGTGGGTGAATTCACCAGAGATCGACACGGAGTGCACAGCATCAAACACGATGCGTAGGCGATTGGGGGACAGTGTGCCCAGGACGTGGCCCGGTTGTCCAGGCTTTCGCGTGCTTGACACCCCGACGTGCCGCCTTTACGTTCCGTTGGTAATCGATTTCCGCCTCGGGGTGCTGCCGCTCCGGTGTCCTTCGGGCCACCGGCGCTGGGGGGTCAAGGGGGTGGGACGTGCCTGGGGGCCGGCACCACGCCGGCCCACCAGGCACGTCGTTCGCCCGCCGCCGGGTGTCCGCCCGGCTCGGCCGCGGCTCAGCGGCGGGAACTCTGCCGTTCGATCAGCCGGGCTTCCAGCGTGGTCGTGGTGGGCGCGCGGGTCCCGTCGGCGATCCGGGCCAGCAGCAGCTGCGCGGCGACGCGGCCGATGTCGTACGCGGGCTGCGCGACGACCGTCAGCGGCGGGTCGACGAGCGTGGTCCAGGGAGCGTCGTCGAAGGACACGATGCCGACGTCGCGGCCGGGGCGCAGGTGGCGGCCGGTGAGCGCCTGCAGCACACCGATGGTCATGGTGCTGTTGGCGACCAGCAGCGCGTCCGGCGGCTCGGGCAGGTCCAGCAACTCCAGCGCGGCCAGCCGCGCGCCCTCCGCGCGGTACTCGGTGCGGCGGAACAGCGTGGTGTCCTCGCCGACGGCGTCGCGGAAGCCGTCGAGCCGGTCGTCGGCGGTGCGCACGCCCGCGGGGCCGCTCAGGCAGCCGATCCGCTGGTAGCCGCCCGCGGCCAGGTGACGGGCCGCCTCGCGCGCCGCGCGGCGGGTGTCGACCAGGACCTGGTCGCCGTCGGGCCCGTTCAGCGGGCGGTCGACGGCCACCACCGGCGTGCCCTGGCGGCGCAGGTGCTCGACGTTGGTGGAGCGGCCGGTCGGCGACAGCACCACGCCCGCGACCCGCTCCTGCAGCGCCACGTCGATGTAGCGGCGCTCCTTGTCCTCGTTTTCGTCGGAATTGCACAGCACCACCGAGTATCCCGACACCTGCGCGAGGTCCTCCACCCCGCGCGCGATCGCGGTGAAGAACGGGTTCTCGACGTCGGAGATGATCAGCGCGAGCACCGCCGTCTCCTGGCGGCGCAGGTTCCTGGCCAGCCCGTTCGGGTGGTAGCCCAGCTCCTCGGCGGCCAGCAGCACCCGGGCGGCCAGCTCGGGGTCCACAGTGGACTTTCCGTTCAGCGCCCTCGACACGGTCGCCGTGGAGACCCGGGCCCGCGCGGCGACGTCGCTGATGGTGGCCACCACGACCTCCTCGTCCCTGGCTTCCTTGACACCCTGCCGCGTCGAGAATAGCGTCCCGGGTAATCGTTTACCGTAACCTTACCCAGGGAGTCGCGGTGGATCCGGGCCTGCTGCTCGGTATCGACATCGGCACGTCCAGCTCCAAAGGCGTCCTGGTCGCTGCGGACGGCACCATACTTGCGCGCGCCGGCCGCGCGCACACCACCTCCCGTCCACACCCCGGCTGGTTCGAGCACGACGCGGAAGCGGTGTGGTGGTACGACTTCGTCTCGCTGTGCCGCGAGCTGGTCGCGGCGGCGGGCGACCGGCCGCCGGCGGGCCTGGCCGTGAGCGGCATCGGCCCGGTGCTGCTGCCCGCGGACGCGAGCGGCCGCCCGCTGCGCCCCGCGATCCTCTACGGCGTCGACACCCGCGCGAGCGCCGAGATCGCCGAGCTGACCGCGGAGCTGGGCGAGCAGTCCATTGTGGAGCGTTCGGGCAGCGCGCTGTCCAGTCAGGCCGTCGGGCCCAAGTGGCGCTGGCTGTCCCGGCACGAGCCGGAAGTCGCCGCGCGGGCCGAGCTGTTCCTGATGGCCGGCTCGTACCTGGTGCTGCGGCTGACCGGCGAGTACGTGCTGGACCACCATTCGGCCAGCCAGTGCGACCCGATGTACGACCTGCGCGCCGGGACCTGGGCCGAGGACTGGGCGAGGCTGGTCGCGCCCGGCGTCACGCTGCCGCGGCTCCTGTGGCCGACGGAGGTGGCCGGCACCGTGACCGCCGGGGCGGCGGCCGCCACCGGGCTCCCGGCCGGGCTGCCGGTCACGGCCGGCACCGTCGATGCCTGGGCCGAGGCCGCCAGTGCCGGCGTGCGCGCGCCCGGCGACACGATGATCATGTACGGCACCACTATGTTCCTGATCCAGACCGCGGCGTCGCCCCGCCCGGTGCCCGGGCTGTGGGCGACCCGCGGCGCGTTCCCCGGCACCTTCTCGCTGGCTGCCGGGATGGCGACGTCCGGCGCGATCACGGACTGGCTGCGCGAACTGGTCGGCGGCGAGTTCGCCGACCTGGTCGCCGAGGCCGGCGGCGTGCCCGCCGGGAGCCGCGGGCTGCTGATGCTGCCGTACTTCGCGGGGGAGCGGACGCCGGTGCCGGATCCGGACGCGCGTGGCGTGGTGGCCGGCCTGACGACGTCACACGGCCGCGCCGAGCTGTACCGCGCGGCGCTGGAGGGGACCGCGTACGGCGTGCGGCACAACCTGGAGGCAATGGGCGAGGCGGCCGGACGGCGGCTGGTCGCGGTCGGCGGCGGGACGCAGGGGCGCGTGTGGACGCAGATCGTCAGCGACGTGACCCGGGCCCGCCAGGACGTGCCGGCCGAGACGATCGGCGCGGCGTTCGGTGACGCGCTGCTGGCCGCCGTCGCGGTGGGGCTGGAGCCCGACGTCGAGGCGTGGAACCCCGTCGCCGCGGTCGTCGAGCCGGATCCGGCGCGCGCGGACGTCTACGACGAGTTCTACGCCCGCTACCGCGCCCTGCACCCGGCGACGGTGGAGCTGCAGCATTTCCTTGCCGCGCACCAACGTCAGGAGAAGTAGGCGCTGGGGGTCAAACCGGTGAGGGCGCGGCAGTCGCGCGCGAGGTGCGCCTGGTCGGCGTATCCGGCCGTGACCGCCAGCTCCGCGAGGCCCGTGACGCGCGGGGCGGCGGCGATCGCGCGCTGGAACCGGGTGACCCGCAGGTAGGTGGCCGGGCCGTAGCCGACGGCGATCGTGAACCGCCGCCGCAGCTGCCTTTCACTCAGCGGCGACGGGAGCGCGCCGACCCGGGATGGGCCGCGCTCCAGCTGCGCGACCACCGCCGTGACGGCTGGGTCGGGCTCCGCGGGACGCCGCCGCACCACCTCCGCGAGGGACAGCGTGCCGTCCAGCACCCGCTCGGCCAGCACCGTGCCCTCGTGGCCCCACAGCGCGGCCAGCGGGACGCGGGTGTCGCGCAGTTCGTCCGCCGCCACACCCAGCACGCCGGCCGCCGCACCGGGCCGGAAGCGCAGGCCGTGCAGCACCGCGCCCGGGGTGGTGACCGAGGACCAGGCGCCGGTGTCCGGCCCCGCCACGAACACCTCGCCGTCGCCCGCGACCAGGTCCAGGCAGCCGTCCGGGACGATCCGCTGCGGACCGCGCGGGGCCGACCGCCACAGGCAGCGGACGGTCTGCCGCACCGGCTCCGGCGGCAGGCTTTCGGAATACACAGTCGCGATCATCCCCGGTGGGTACGACAGAATGCGAGTCATGACCCCGATCGACGCGCTGGCCTGGGTGCACGTCCGGGACCGGCGGCTGCTGTCGGTCCGCACGAGCGGCAAGGCGAAGTTCTACCTGCCCGGCGGCAAGCGCGAACCGGGCGAGGGCGACGTGGCCGGTCTGTGCCGCGAGATCCGCGAGGAGCTGGGGGTGGAGCTGGACCCGTTGAGCTTCCGCTTCTTCACTCTGCTCGACGAGGAGGCCGACGGGTTCGCCGACGGCCGCCGCGTGCGCATGACCTGCTACACCGCCGACCACGCGGGCGAACCGGCGCCGTCGGCGGAGATCGCCGAAGCGGCCTGGCTGGCCTCCGCCGACGCGGCCGCGTGTCCGCCCGCGGGACAGCGCGTCCTGCGGATGCTCGCCGACGCGGGCCTGGTCGACTGACGCTCCGTGACCGGGTATCACGACACTGTTATCGGCATCGTGCGTGGTGGACCGCTGGTCCGTGACTCATGGAGGCACCCGAAAGGGTGAAGTTCCGGTAACTTTCCCTGCTCGGCTAACGCCGCGTGACGTCCGGACGAGAAGTAGACGTCGTACTCGATGGAAGTGCGCTCGAACGAGAGAAGACCTCTCCATGAGTGTTCCCACCGCGACCCCGCCGGAGTCGACGCCGGGCCGTCCCGGCCCGAGCCGCTTCCGGCCGTCCGGCAGCGTCGTGGTCGTGATCGGCGTTATCGCGGTGGCGTTCGCCGTGGCCTCGTACGTCATGCCGAAGGCCGCGCCCGCTTCCGGCCAGGGCCCGGCCACCCCGGTCGTCGGCATCGCCAAGGCCGAGCCCGTGGTCCAGCCGGCCACCCACACCGTCGTCTACCAGCTCCTCGGCCCGGCCGGGGGCGCTCGTTACCTCACCTACGTCGCCACCGGCGCGAACCTCGAGCAGCTGGCCGCGGTCACCACGCCGTGGTCGTTCACGGCCACCCGCACCGGCCCGGCCGGCCAGGCCCAGTTCTCCAGCCTGGCCGCGCAGAACGCCGGGCCGGGCGAGCTGACCTGCCGCATCGTCGTGGACGGGGTGCTTGTCGCCGAGAAGTCCGTTTCGGGAGAGGGCCACCAGCTCAGCTGCACCGCGTGAGCCCGGCTCGCGCCGAGCCGGCGGGGGCCTGAACGACGCGAGTCAACCGGCTCGGGCAGGATCACCGGGGTGAACGCCGCGATCGGATTCGGGCCCGCGCTGCTGGTGGTGCTGGCCGTGCTCGCACTGGCCGGGGCCGCCGTCGTCCGCTTCGGCGAGCTGGGGCAGGGGCGGGCGATGCTGATCGCCGCGGTCCGGGCCGTCGCGCAGCTCGCGCTCGTCTCGCTGGTGATCACGGTGATCCTGCGTTCGGGCTGGCTCACCGGCCTGTTCACCCTGCTGATGTATTCGATCGCCGTCTTCACGTCGGCGAGGCGGATCGGCGTGCCGTTCCGCGCGCTGCCGTGGGTGGCGGCCGCCATCGCGTCCGGGGTGGTGCCGGTGCTCGCGCTGGTGCTGGGCTCCGGCGTCGTCCCGCCGCAGCCGATCGCCGTCGTGCCGGTCGCGGGCATCGTGATCGGCGGGACCATGACCGCGACTTCGCAGGCCGCCCGGCGCGCCCTCGACGAACTCAAATTGCGGCACGGCGAGTACGAAGCCGCGCTGGCACTGGGGTTCCTGCCCCGGGCGGCCGCGCTGGAGATCTGCCGCCCGTCCGCCGGGCAGGCGCTGATCCCCGCGCTGGACCAGACACGCACCGTCGGCCTGGTCACCCTCCCCGGCGCGTACGTCGGCGTCCTGCTGGGCGGCGCGAGCCCGTTGCAGGCGGGCACGACGCAGGTGCTGGTGCTGCTCGGCCTGCTCGCCGCCGAGGCGGTGGCCGTGCTGGTGACCGTCCAGCTCGTCGCGGCCGGGTGGATCCTCCGCGAAGAGCGGCCGGCCAAGGCGCGGTGGTTCGCCCGTCGTTAGCCCAGCGGGGCTTCCAGGTGCGCGGTGTCGTTGAAGCGCCGCACGATCCAGCGGTCGCCGTCGATCACCAGGTGCGAGATCGACCCGTTGTCCGCGTTCAGGAAGGTGAAACGGTCGACGGCGCGGCTCGCCTGCGCGAACACCTCGCCGATCACGCCGCCGTGGGTGAAGACCGCGACGCGCCGGTCCGGGTTCGCCGCGGCGATCCGCAGCAGGCCCGCGCGGACGCGCGCGCCGAACACCTCGTCGGACTCCGCGCCCGGGATGACGTCCCAGCGCTGCTCGGCCCACAGCCGGTCGACGATGGGGTGGCCGTCGGTGGTGTGGCGCCGGAAGAGGCCGTTTTCCCAGTCGCCGAGGTGGATCTCGCGCAGATCCGGCTCGACCGACGGCGTCAGGCCGAGCTTCTCCGCCAGCGGCGCCGCCGTCTGGACGGTGCGGCGCAACGTGGTCACGTACAGCGCGTCGATCCGCTCGCCCGCCATCCGGGCGCCCACCCGGGTCGCGTGGTCCCGGCCCTCGGGCGCGAGGTCCGGGTCGGCCTGGCCGTCGACGAGGTCGAACGGCGCGTCGGCCCGCGCCGGCATCGATTCCCCGTGGCGCACAAGAAAAATCTCGGTGGCCCCGGCCGACGGGCGGAACCGGAACTGGCGGTACTCGACTTCCTGCTCGGGCGTGCTCATGGCCCCGACCCTAGCTGTGCTGTTTGTTACCGATCCGACCACAGTCACGGCGGAATCGGCCGCGCACAGGCGGTCACCTTTGATCCGCCTGCTTTTGGTCGGATCGGTAACCCCGAACCGGGGTCAGCCCAGTTGCAGGTCCACGAAGCACCAGCGCCAGGTCTCGCCCGGCTCGTAGCTGCGCATCACCGGGTGCCTGCTGTCGTGGAAGTGCTTGGTCGCGTGCTTGCGCGGCGAGGAGTCGCAGCAGGCTACGTTTCCGCATTTGATGCACATCCGCAGGTGCACCCAGGTCGTGCCCTCCGCGATGCATGCCGCGCAACTGTCGGCGGAACTCGGCTCGACCGGCTTCCACTCGTGCGAAAGGTGCTTGCACGAGCCGGCGGTGGCGGCCGGGGTGCTCAGCTCACGTTCGTCCACCAGCGGTTCCTCCTCATCGCGGTCGAGCATCGATTCCTCGATGTCGAGCCGGGCCAGTACCCGCCGCAACACGTCGTCATCGGCGGTCCCGTTGTCGCGGGCGCTCAGGAACTGCTCACGCTCCACCTCGAGCAGCTGCACGCGCAACCGGCGGTAGGCGTCGCTGGGCGTCTCCGCGAGCGTGCCCTGCCGTCCGAGCTGCTCCCAGGCCGAGTCGGCGCGGTACTGCAGCCGGTCCTGGAGCCGCTGGATCACCTCGGGCGGGTCGTCGGGCGTGCGCAGTTCCTCCAGCCGGGCCAGCGCCACGCGGGTCATGTCGTTGAGCACGGCCGCCTCCTGCAGCGCGTCCTCCGCCGGGTCCGGCCGGGGCAGCCGCAGCCGCCGGATCAGCAGGGGCAGCGACATGCCCTGCACCAGGAGGGTGCCGGCCACCACCACGAACGCCGCCAGCACGAGGACCGCGCGCTGCGGGGTGTCGGCGGGCAGGACGAACGCGGCGGCCAGCGTCACCACCCCGCGCATGCCGGCCCACGCGATCACCGCGGAGTAGCGCCACGGCCAGATCTTCGCCCGCACGGAGTGCAGCCGGTGGCGCAGCCGCTTGGACAGGCCGATACCGATCATCCACAGCACCCGCGTCACGATCGTCGCGCCCAGCACCGCGGCGCAGATGCCCACGAGCTCCGCGAACGACAGCCCGCTCTTCGCCACTTCGGCGAGGATCCGGCGCAGCTGCAGGCCGATCAGCAGGAAGACCATGTTCTCCAGCAGGAACTGCACCGTCTGCCAGTTGAGCCTGCTCGCCAGCCGCGACGAGCCGGACAGGATCCGCGGCGACCGGTGGCCCAGGATCAGCCCGGCGACGACCACCGCCAGCACCCCCGAGCCGTGCACCGCCTCGGCCGCCAGATAGGCGACGAACGGCACGGCGAACGAGAGCGCGGTGTCGCTGACCGGGTCGTCCATCCGCGCCCGCACCCAGGAAGCCACCACGCCGATCACGCCGCCCACCACGGCGCCGCCGACGGCGGCGAGCAGGAAGTCGAGCCCGACCTGCCACAGCGTGACCGAGCCCGCGATGGCCGCGATGGCCGTGCGCAGGGCGACCAGCGCGGCCGCGTCGTTGAACAGGCTCTCGCCCTCCAGCAGCCGCACCAGCTTGCGCGGCATGCCGACCCGGCGGGCGACGACGCTCGCGGCGACCGCGTCCGGCGGCGCCACCACCGCGCCCAGCGCGATGCCGGCGGCCAGCGGCAGCCCGGGCACCACCGCCCAGGCGACCAGTCCGACGCCGAACGTGGTGAACACGACCAGGCCCACCGACAGCAGCGCGATCGGCCCGCGCAGCTTGCGGAAGGCGATCAGCGAGGTCTGGATCGAAGCCGAGTACAGCAGCGGCGGCAGCAGCCCGAGCAGCACGACTTCGGGGTCGAGCTGGAACTCCGGCACCCCCGGCACGTACGAAGCGGCGACCCCCACCGCCACCAGGCACAGGGGCGCCGACCAGTCCAGCCGCCGCGCGATCGCCGTGACGAGGAGGACCGTCACGACCAGTCCTACCAACCCTGCCGCGAACTCCACGGGGGTAATCATCACCCGGGACCCCGCGGTCGCGCTCACGGGAGCCCCGGAACTGTCGGTGGTGATCGTTAGGCTGGCCGCGTGAGGACAGTCGAGGTGCGCGGCGGGGCCGTGCAAGGGGAGACCCACGAGGGGACCGCGGTGTGGCTCGGTGTGCCGTACGCCGAGCCACCGGTGGGCGGGCTGCGCTTCCGCGCGCCCCGCCCGGCTCCGGCCTGGGCGGGTGTTCGCGACGCCACCAGGTTCGCCGCGCGGGCGCCGCAGCCCGAGCTCACCGGGCGCGGCTTCACCGGCGACGAAGACTGCTTGTACCTGAACGTGTACGCGCCGGCCGGGTCCGGGCCGCACCCGGTGCTGGTGTGGATCCACGGCGGGGGCGGGGTGATGGGCGCGCCGCACCAGTTCGACCCGTCGGCGTACGCGCGGCGCGGTGTCGTGGTGGTCACCGTGGCGTATCGGCTGGGCGTGCTCGGCCTGCTGCACCTGCCGGGGGTGTCCGACGGGAATCTGTCGCTGCGCGACCAGGTGCTGGCGCTGGAGTGGGTGCGGGACAACGTCGGGGCGTTCGGCGGCGATCCTGCGCGGGTCACGCTCGCGGGGCAGTCGAATGGCGGCCGGACCGTCGGCACGCTGCTCGCCGTGCCCGCGGCCCGCGGGCTGTTCCGGCAGGCGATCGTGCAGAGCGGCACCGGCGTCGGGTCTGTGGTGCACACGCCGGCCGAGGGCGCCGCGGTGGCTTCGGCGGTGCTGGCGTACCTCGACGTGCCGGCCGAGGCACTCGCGGCCTTGCCGGTGAAGCGGATTCTCGAGGCGCAGCAACGGGTTGCGGCCGCGTCGGGCACGTTGGTGACGTATCGCGTGGTGGTCGACGGCTCGTTGGTGCCGGAGCGGCCGGGCGAGGCCGTCGCCGGGGGAGCGGCGCGGGACGTCCCGGTGCTGACCGGCACCACGGCCGACGAGCAGGACCTGTTCTCCTGGCTGCAAAGCGGCGGCGCCAACCTGCTCGGCTCGGGCTCCACGATGCTTGATGCGGCCGCGATCGGGCGGATGACCGCGGCGTACCGCGCGCTACTGCCGGACTGGCCCGAGGACCAGCTCCGCAACCGCGCCCTGACCGCGGGCGACTGGTGGCTGCCCGCGATCCGCCTGGCCGAGACCCAGCACGCGGCGGGCGGCGCGGCCTGGATGTACCGGCTGGACTGGCGGATCGCCCCACGCGGCCGCGGACTCGGCGCCCCCCACGGCCTCGACCTGCTGCTGATGTTCGACGACGTGGCCAACCGGAACTGGCGTTTCCTGTTCGCCGCGAAGAAGCCGGACCCCGCGCGCCTCCAAGCGGTCGCGACGGAGATGTTCGAGGCCTGGCTCGCCTTCGTCACCACCGGCGACCCCGGCTGGCCACAGTACGAGCCGGAGCGCCGGATGACCCGGCTGTTCGACGACGTCACCCGGACCGTGCCGGACCCGGATCGGGAGCAGCGGCTGTTGTGGGAGGGGGATTGAGGGGAAGGAGCTCGAGGCGGCCGTCGATTGCCTCGGCCGGTCCGTCGGAGGTGCTGCGGCGGTGGGCGGTGCGAATTGCCGGGCGGCCGCTCCCGGCGTTGACCACCTCGGCCGCATGACAGCGGGGGCGTTCCCGACGGCGAGGCCTCAACGGGCCTTTTCGTCTGCGCGCCTGACTTGCGCGAGCGCCGCGGCGCGGAGACAGAGCAACAGCGGGAGCGAGCCGTCGTCGCGCAGCCGCGCGGGCAGGGCGTCCGGCAGCGCCGTCCCGGCCGCGAGTTCGCGGCCGATCGTGGCCAGGTCGACGTCGAGCATCGTCACGCCTGCGCTGTAGAGCCGCTCCGCGCCGCGCGGACGGCGCTCGGCCAGTGTGGCGCTGTCGACCGACAGTGTGGTGATGCCGAAGAATTCCGGCTTGGCGCCGCGCTCCATCCAACGCGCAAAGCCGGTGAGGCGCGTCGAAGTGATCTCGTTCGCGTATACGCCGGACTCTTCGCGCAGCTCGCGTTCCATGCCGGCGCCGACGGCGGTGTGCAGGAGCCGCCGCTCGCCGCCGTCGGCCGTGCGCAGGTCGCGCGGCTCCAGCGAACCGCTGCCCGAGGGCGCGAGCAGCAGGCCGCTCACCGAGTTTCGCGCCGACTGCCGGACGGCGACGAGTTTGCCGTCGGTGGTGAACGCGATCGTCGAGACGCCGACGAGCTCGGCCAGCGAGCTGCCGGCCAGCGTCCGCAGCGCGCCGGCGGAGTCCGCCAGTTCTTCCCGGCGCAAGTCGTATTCCTCACCGGTTCCGGCGCGGGTGATCCGCAGCGAGGCGAGTTCGTTGGAGCAGACGGCGTCGAAGAACCGGGCGCGGTGCAGCACGATCGGCGCCGGGCGCGCGCCCGTGACGGGCAGTGGTTCGCCGCGCATGCCGACGATCGGGCCGTTGAACAGCAGGCGCCCGCGGGCGCGCAGCGGGAGGACGTGCGGCGCGGTGGCCTTGAGCTTCGGCGGCAGCCGGTACGGTTCCTCGGCGACGGTGATACCGAAGGTCTCGTCGCTCAGCGCCGTGTCGATGGCGGTGCTGAGCAGCGCGGTGCCCCGGGCCGGCACGGCGAGGTACTCCGCGCCCGGGTACGCGGGCGGCGGCGGCAACTCGGCCGTGGGGAACGGGGCGGCGATGGCGGTGAACTCGTAGCCGGCCCAGCGCCGGCGCAGCAGGCGGACGTCACGCACGAGCGTCACGATCCCCAGCGCCAGTGCGACGATCGAAAGCACTACGCCGAACGCACTGGGCAGGACCGTCACGACGCCGAGGACAACGCCGATCGCGGACACGGCAACCGGCCACTCACCGGATCCGACGAAGGTCAGGTAGTCCGCCTTGGCCCGGGCGCGGCGGGTCAGTTTCCCCATCACCGCCTTGTTTAGCACGCTTTCAGAGCGCGTCGAGGTAAAACCAGCGACTTGCTTCGCGGACGAAGCGGCTGTTCTCCTGCTGCGCGTCGGACCGGCCTTGGAGACGGTAGTGCGCGCGGAACTCCACCGTGCCCTCGTTCTGCAGCAACCCGCCGCCGGTGCGGCCGATGATCTCCAGCCCCGTCCACACTCGATCGTCGTCCAGTCGCAACCGCTTCGGCCGGGTCGTCGGGTGCCAGGTTTCCAGCAGGTACGCGGGATCCCCGACGGCGAACGCGCAGTACCGCGAACGCATCAGCAGCTCGGCGGTGGGCGCGAGCCGGCTTCCGTCGTGGAACCGGCCGCAGCAGAGGTCGTACGGCTCGCCGAGGCCGCAGGGGCAGGAGGTGCTCACCCGACCGATTGTGTCTCCAGGTCCTTCGCGCGGGACACCCAGGTGGCGAACCGCGCGTGATCGCTTTCGTCGACGCCGCGGCGCTTCAGGTGCACCCCGGGCCCGGCCGACTGAGGTCGGACTGGTCCGGCCAGGATCACGCCCGGGCGCGCCGTACCCCGGACTCGGCTGCTTCCTTCGCGCCGCGCACCGCGAGCTGGTCCGCCTTCTCGTTCTCCGGCAGGCCCGCGTGCCCCTTGACCCACAGCCACTCGACCTGGTGCCGCTCGCCCGCGGACTCGAGGCGCTGCCAGAGGTCGGCGTTCTTCACGGGCTGCTTGGCCTGGGTCTGCCAGCCGTTCTTCTTCCAGCGGGCCACCCATTGCGTGATGCCGTTGCGCACGTAGGTGCTGTCGGTGTAGATCCGCACCACCGACGGGCGCTTGAGGCTCTCCAGCGCGCGGATCGGCGCCATCAGCTCCATGCGGTTGTTGGTGGTCACCGTGGTCTCGCCGCCGTACAGCTCGCGCTCGTGCCGGCCGTACCGCAGGTAGGCGCCCCAGCCGCCGGGACCCGGATTGCCGCTGCAGGCGCCGTCGGTGTAGATCTCCACAGCCTGTTCGTTGTCCTCCGCCACGCGGCGACCCTACCGATCCGGCCGACGGAACCCGCGGAGGCTCGGCCGCGTGATCGGTTCACCGGCCCGGCGGCATGCGCCGGCGTGCGACGAACGGATCCGCGAGTCCGAGAAACCTCCGGTTCAAGCGGCCGGGCGCCGCCTGGCGGTCCCACTGGTTGTCGGGCTCGGAGGTGAACGCCGCCGTCTGCGCGGTCTGTTACGAACGGCGTGCCCGCATGCTGGGAACGGGAATGCCCTGCCCGCCCGGACGTTCCCCCTGTCAGCGGCAGGGCCGACGAAAGGGGCATGTGATGACCGTGGACTTCGCCCGCGAGTGGCAGGACTGGAAGACCCGGCGCGAAACCGACCTCGCCGATCCGTACGGGTGGCTGGCGCTCGTTTCGCTCGACTGGCTGGAGGACGCCCCGCGCGAGTACCCCGGGCTGCCCGGCCGTTGGTGGCAGGACGCGGATGCCGCGTACGTCGACCCGGACGGCGGCGAACTCGTCCACGACGGCGAGCCGATCACCGCCGTGCGCCGGTTCGAGCTGGTCAACAGTGGCGCCGGTACCCGCGTGACGGCCGGCGACCTCGAGATCGAGATCGCGCGCCGGTCCGGGTACCTGATCCGGGTGCACGACCCGAAGGCGCCGGTGCTGCGGGGGTTCCACGGCGTCCCGTCCTACGGGCCGGACCCGGCCTGGGCGGTGACGGCGCGGTTCGAGCCGTTCGACTCGCCGCGGCCCACGACTGTCGGCGCAGTCGTCGAAGGGCTCAGCCACGTCTACACCGCGCCCGGCCGGGTTCGCTTCGATCTCGGCGGCGAGGAGCACACGCTCACCGCGTTCAACGGCAAGAACGGCGGCCTCAACATCCTCTTCACCGACGCCACCAGCGGCGTCACGACGTACGCGGCCAACCGCTCCCTCCCGGTCGCCGCCCCGTCCGCCGACGGCACGGTCACGCTGGACTTCAACCGGGCCGTCAACCTGCCCTGTGCCTTCACCGACTTCGCCACCTGCCCGCTCCCTCCCGAGGGCAACCGCCTGCCGCTGGCGGTGGAAGCGGGGGAGAAGGTGCCGTACGAACGCGGGTAAAGCCGCCGATTGTGCCATTGCCGGGCCGCGCGTGGACGGGACAATTCCTGTCGTTGACAAGCGGGACGGTGAAGTCGATCATTCCGCCGGGTCGTGTGCGTGACTGACACGACCCGGCGGACCTGCGTGTTTCCGGTTTCTGTCGCGTTTTTGTCCGGGAATCAGTACCCGTCATCGGGACCTGGTTCGTCGAATGGTTTCGTTTCTCGATCGTTGCCGCCGGTGGTCCATCCGGGTTTCATCCGCTGACAGCGAATAGGCTGCCGCGTAAGCTCTCCTCCGCCGCTCTTCATGATCACAGCCGGGGGAGGTTGTGTGCTGGAATCCTTGGGTCGCCACGGTAAGTTCGGCGAGGACTATGTCCGCACGCTCGCCTCCGCGGCCGGCCTGTCCGTGCGCGCGTACAGTCTCGAGCGTGATGGAATCGACCTCGGTATTCGTTTCCCCGGCCGCGTGAACGGCGTCGCTTCGCCGGGTATCGAAGTGCAGATTCGGGCGTGGCCGGACCCGCGCGAAGCGCCATCCGCGGCGGAATGGGACTTCACCGGAATCACAGAGGTGCAATTCAACCGCATCGCCGGCGACGACTTCACCATCCCGCGGTATCTGGTACTGGTCAGGGTTCCACAGGAAATCGGCGAGTACGCTGAATTCCGCACGGATGGAATGCTCTTCCGGCATCTGGCCTACTACTGGTCGGGCCGCGACGAGACCCCCGTCGACGAGCCCAGCGCCGACCGCTGCCGGTCCGTGCGGGTGCCGGTCGCGAACGTACTGACGGTCCGCAGCCTGCTCGCGCTGGTCTGCTCGGTGCAGCCGCTGGAGGGGAGCGTCGCATGACGGCCGACCTCGGCGTCTCGGCCATCGCGGACTACCTGCGGGGAACCGGCTGGCAGCTCCGCCCGCTCCAGTGGCGAGGCGCGTCGATCTGGACGCGCGAGGACGCCGACGTCCTGGTCCCCGCCCGCGACGGCATGGGCGACGGTGACCTCCGCGTGCGCGAGATCCTCGACGTGCTCGCCGCAGTCGAGGATCGGGCGCCGGGCGAGGTCGCGCAGGACATCGGCTCGTCCCCGGCCGACACGCAGCGGTTCCGGTTCCTGACGCCGCTGTCCGGGTTCACCACGCTGCGGCACGCGCTCTCGGCCGTCGCGCGCATCGGCGGGGCGTTCCGGGCGGTCTCGAACGCCGTGCTCGGGGACCCGTCGTCCGGGGGCGAGGGATCCGCGGCGGTCGACCGGTTCATGGCCGGGATCCAGGTCGGCACCGGCCGGCCCGGCAGCTACCTCGTCCCGGTCCGGGTGCCGCTCGGCGAGTCCGGCGGCTCGGGGCCGCCGCTGGGCCGGCTCGTGACCCAGCGGCTGCACGGCGCGGTCTCCGTGCTCAGCGACCCGGACGCGGAACCGAAAGCCGATCCGGGCGGGGCGCCGCTGCCCGCGGATCTCTGCGACGTGCTGGGCGCCCTGTCCGACGAGTCCGAGGAGCACTCGTTCGAAATCGGCTTCGGCTGGTCGCGCACCCTGCCGATGGACCTGCCGCCCGCGGTCTACCGCTTCGAACCGGGCGCCGGCGACCGGCTGCGAGCCACCGCCACCCGTCTCCGGCTGCTTGACACCGTCGGCGACGAAGTCGTGTCCCTGCCCGAGGTACCCGCCTTCGCCACCGTCACGGGGCTCATCCCGCGGCTGGATCGCGACCACTGGGCGATCGACGTCAGCGCGGACGCTCCGCTGGCCGGCACCGCGCGCCGGAAGCTCCACGTCCGGCTGCCCGACCGCCGGACCTACGAGGCCGCGATCGTCGCGCACTACGAGCAGCGCCCGGTCCGGGTCCGAGGCGCCGTGATCCTCCACAGCCGGAGAACCGAACTGCACGTCACCGATCCCACCGGGTTCACCGTGCTCGACATCGACTCACCAGGAGCGTCTTAATGCCGCAGGACAAGCCG
>DASXYS010000088.1:0-13506 GCA_036502365.1 Amycolatopsis sp. | reverse complement strand
CATGAAGAGCTTCCGCGAAGCCGTCGAGGCACGCGATCCGGACGCGATCGCCGCGGCACTGGCGGAGAACGTGGTGTTCACCAGCCCGGTGGCGTTCCGGCCGTACCCGGGCAAGGCGATCACGGCCGCGATCCTGCGCGGCGTGCTGCGGGTGTTCGAGGACTTCCGCTACGTGCGGGAGCTGAGCGGCGAAGACGGCCGGGCCCACGCCCTCGTCTTCGAAGCCCGGATCGGCGACACCCGGGTCGAGGGCGCCGACTTCCTCCACCTCGACGAAAGCGGCCTGGTCGACGAGCTGACGGTGATGGTCCGCCCGCTGTCCGCCGCACAGGCCCTGTCCGCCGCGATGGGCGCGCAGTTCGAGCAGATCCAGCGCGAGGCCGCCGCCTCCTGACCCGGGCGGCGTGGAACGCGCCGGCCCCTCCTCCGATATGAGCGCGTGAACTGACGATCCGGCCGCTGTGCTCGGCGAACCGTGCGGCGATGACGTGGTGCACCAGGGAACCTGCGCAGGTTGAGGTACGGACCGGGAAGCGACGGCCGCGGTGGAGAAAACGCTCCGAGTTCGAGACAGATCTTGATCCCGGTGAGAAACCAGGCGCCGGGCAGGCACCATGGGGGTATGCGCAACCCCTGGCCCGGCCTGAGCCCCCGCCGCCGTCTGCTGCTCGGCGGCGTGGCGCTGGTGATCGTCGCCGGGGTGGTCGCCGCGGTGCTGACCACAGCCGGGTCCGGCGCCGCGCCGAGCTCCGGCCGTCCCGCGCAGGACCGGCCCGGCCCGGTGTTGCTGGTGCCCGGTTACGGCGGCGGGCGCGGCGGGCTGCTACAGCTCGCCGACCGCATCCACCGGGCCACCGGCCGCGACGCACAGGTGCTCACCCTCGTCGGCGACGGGACCGGTGACCTCGGGCAGCAGGTCGGCGTCCTCGCCGCCGCGGTGAAGCGCGCGTACGACAACGGCGCCCCGTCCGTCGACGTGATCGGGTATTCGGCCGGCGGGGTGGTGGCCCGGCTCTGGGTGGCGCGGGACGGCGGTGAGCACCAGGCCCGCCGCGTCGTCACGCTCGGCGCGCCGATGCACGGCACCGGACTCGCCGCGGCGGGCGGCGCGCTGGTCCCGGGCGCGTGCCCGACCGCGTGTCAGCAGCTGATCCCCGGCAGCCCCCTGCTGAGCCGGCTGCCGCCGCTCCCGCCCGGCCTGCCGTGGCTTTCGGTGTGGACGCAGCGCGACGAGACCGTCACCCCGCCCGAGTCGGCCCGGCTCGACGGCGCGGTGAACGTTGCACTGCAAGGGATCTGCCCCGCCGACAACGCCGCGCACGGCGACCTGCCCACCGACCCGGCCGTCACCGCGCTGGTCCTGCAAGCGCTCGGCACGGCGCCACTGGAAGCACCGGGGAAATGCCTCAGCTCGTGACGTCCTTGGTCGCGAAATTCGCCCACGCCGCACCGAAGAAGACCACGATGTAGCCGGCTTGCAGCAGCAGGCCGTGGTCGATGTTGCGCCACAGCACGGGATCCCGGAAGAAGTCGATCCACGAGAGCCAGTAGTGCGTCGGCAGGTACGGCTTCACCGGCGCGGCCGCGTCGAGCGTCTCCAGCACCGAGCTGGTGATCAGCACGGCCAGCCCGCCGAGCGCGGCGCCCAGCGCCGAATCCGTCAGGGTGGACAGGAACATCGTGATCGCGGCGAAGCCGAGCATCGACAGCACGATGTACGCGACCGCGCCGAGCAGCCGGAGCCCGAGCCCCGAGGAAGTGAGCGACGAGCCCGAAAGCGAGATCGCGGCGGCCGTCTGCCCGCCCGGGCCCACCGCCTGGCCGCCGGTGCCGAACAGGATCACCCCGATCACCAGCGACGTCAGCACCACGATGACGATCGCACCGGTCACGTACACCGCGAGCGCCACCAGCTTCGCCGCGAGCAGCCGCGTCCGCCCCGACGGCCGGACCAGCAGGTAGCGCAGCGTCCCGCCGGCCGCCTCGCCGGCCACCGAGTCGCCCGCCACCACGGCGACGGCGATCGGCAGGAACAGCGGCAGCACCAAGGCGAGCGCGGCCGCCGGGAACAGCGAGCCGTCGCTGACCACCGCGGACAGGAACGCGCCGCCCTGCCCCGGTGGCGGCGCGAAGTCCGCTGTGGCCAGGAAAACGCCGACGATCGCGGGCAGCAGGCACAACAGCAGCACGCTCACCCAGACCCGGGGCCGCAGCACCAGCTTCCGCAGTTCGACGCCGATCATCGGCGGTCCCCGAACCGGTCGGAGCCGTCGCCGGTCACGTCCAGCACCACCTGTTCCAGCGTCCGCCGCTCGGCCTGCAGCGAGGTGACGGGCACGCCCTCGGCGACGAGCAGGGCGTTCAGCTCCGCGGGATTTCCGTGGCGCACCAGCAACTTGTCGCCGTCACGGTGCTCGACCCGGCCGTCCAGCACGGCGACCGCCGCCGCCGCGTCCGGCGTGCCGAGCAGCACCCGCCCGGTCTCCGCGCGCAACGCGGCGAGATCGTCTTCCAGCACCAGCCGGCCGCGGTCGACCACGCCGACGCGGGTGCACAGCTGCTCGATCTCCGCCAGCAGGTGGCTGGAGAGGAACACCGTGGTGCCATTGTGGTTCAGCTCGACCAGCAGCTCGCGGATCTCCCGGATGCCCTGCGGGTCGAGGCCGTTGGTGGGCTCGTCGAGCACCAGCAGCCGGGGCCGGTTGAGCAGCGCGCCCGCCAGCCCGAGCCGCTGGCGCATGCCGAGCGAGTACGCCTTGACCGGCCGCCGGTCGACCGCGGCCAGCCCGACGCGTTCCAGCGCCTCCTCGATCCGGCGACGGCGCGTCCGCCGGCCCCCGCCGCGCCCCGAAGCGTCGAGCAGGGCGAGGTTGCGCCGCCCCGAAAGATGCGCGTACGCACCGGGTCCCTCGACGAGCGCGCCGACCTCGGGCAGCACCTCCGAGACCCGCTTCGGCACGGGACGGCCGAGCAGTTCGATTTCGCCGCTGGTGGCGTAGACGAGTCCCAGCAGCATCCGGACCAGGGTGGTCTTGCCGGAGCCGTTCGGGCCGAGGAAGCCGTAGCGGTCGCCTTCGCGCACCTCGAGGTCGACGGCGTCGACTGCCAGCGTGCGTCCGTAGCGCTTGGTCAACGCGCGCGTGACGATCATCGGCCGCTCCGGCGCAGCCGGGCCAGGTCGTCGCCGGCCGACGCCAGCACCGGCGTCGCCACCGGGCCCGCCAGCAAGTACGCCCGGCGTGTGGCGGGCGGGCGGACGATGGCCAGTGAAAGCGGCGTGATCGACAGCAGCACCGTGTCTCCCGATTTGGTACCGCCCGCCTTCGACGCGGCATCGGCCGCCGCGTCCGCGACGTTGCGGGGCACACCGACGACGGCGAAGGTGGAGAGCCCCGAGCCGTACAACGCCGCGCCCTCGACGCCGCCGAATTCCGCTTGGCGCACCGGCCTTCCCGCGAGGGTGCCGGGCAGCCGCACCCGCCCGAACGAGCCGAGCGCCTTGGCGATGTCCGGCACGTTGGTCACGGTGAACCCGCTGCCGGGCGCCGCCTGCGGGGTGCCGACCACCTGCGGGCGCTGCTCGACGTCCTCGAAACTCGTGACCAGCACCGGATTCTGTTGACCGCGCGCGGTCACCTCGACGCGCACGGGCAGTCCGCTCACCGGGTCGGCCCAGAGGTCGACCCGGCCGATCGTGGTGTCCGCGTCGGCGGGCACGAGCCGCAGCCCGGACGCGTCGATCCCGGCGACGCGGCGTGCGGGCAGCGTGCTCACGGCCTCACCCGGCGCCGAGCGCAGGATCCACCGCGCCAGCTCGGGCGGCAGGAGATCACTCGCGCGCGGGAGCCGGACGGCGGGCTGACCGGCCAGCTCGGTGAGCATGTTCGCGCCGTAATCCCAGGTGTACTCGCCCTGCGGCAGCCGGTAGAGGTCGCGCTCGCCGGCAGTGGTCAGCGTGGCGACGCGATAGTGGTCGGGCCCCGCGTACCAGGCGCGCATCGTTGTGGTCCCGGCGAACAGCGCCGAGACGTCGGCGAGGTTCGGCAGCTCCGGCAACGCCAGCGAGCCGGTGCTCTGCGCATCACCTTCGTACATCACGGAATCCGACCGCTGCACCAGATCCCGCAGCCGCCCCGCGTCGACCGACGGCCCGGACGGCCCCACGGCCCCGGCGACCAGCGGCGCGGCAACGAGCAGCACTGCCACCACGGCCACCACCGCCCATCGCCACTGCCGTTCACGCCGTACGACGGACACGGGCATCACCTCTGCGTCCCTTTGTACGCCACGTGAAGCACCGGAACCGCTTGCCGAGTTCTTACGGATTCCCCTGAATGGTGACATGGCCCACAAAGATCAAGTCGGGCATTTCGCTCACCGTGCGCACCCGATCGATCGCACAGTGCCATGCTCGGTCGCGAGAATCCGGGCGGAGAGAGGGGCACGATGACCGAAACGCACGAGCAATGGGGCATCACCAGCGGCGTGGGGCTGACCGCACTGGCGGTCGCTTCGGCGCGGGCGATCGCGACCGGTTCCGAGGGCGGACTGGTCGACGACCCGTTCGCGGCCGCGTTCGTGCGCGCGGCGAACCCGCCGCGGCCGATGCCGACGGGACCGGCCGACGCCGGCGACGACGAGATGTGGGCCGCGATGGCCACGTACATGGGCCTGCGCTCACGTTTCTTCGACGACCTCATCGCCGGCTGCGACGCGCCGCAGGTCGTCATCCTCGCGGCCGGGCTCGACGCGCGCGCCTACCGCCTGGACCTGACCGGCCGGGATGTCTTCGAGGTGGACCAGCCGCGGGTGCTGGAGTTCAAGCAGCAGGTGCTCGACGACCTGGGCGCCCGCCCGCAGTGCCGCCGTCACCCGGTCGCCGCGGACCTGCGCGACGACTGGCCCGCCGCGTTGGAAGCCGCGGGCTTCGACCGGTCACGCCCGACCGTCTGGCTCGCCGAAGGACTGCTGCCGTACCTGCCCCCGCAGGCCGAAGAAGACCTGTTCGAGCTGGTGCACGCGCGTTCCGCGCCCGGCAGCCGGATCGGCGTCGAACAGGTCCCCGGCGGCGACCTCGAGGCGATGAACCGCATGATGCGGCAGCTGAAGGCCGACGAGCGCGTCGGCATCGAGATGGACGGATTGCTCAACACCGTCCCGCGCCGGGACCCCGCCACCTGGCTGCGAGGCAAGGGCTGGTCGGTACGGGTCGAGGCCGCCGACGAGGTCGCCGCCGGCCACGGCCTGGTCTTCCCCGCCTACTTCAACAACACCATGGCCAAGGCGGAGCTGACCACGGCCGACCTGCCCCGGTAGCTCAAGCCCGGTAACTCACAGCACGGCGAGCCGGTCCAGCAACCGCTCGGCCTGCCCGATTTCCGCGCTCAGCGGGTGGTCCTCGCCGATGTGCGGCAGGCTGCCCGCGGCCAGCCGGAAGGCCTCGCGCAACGGTGTGTCCGGCAGTTCCGTGCCGGCCATCCGCAGCGCCCGGACCGCGGCGAGCAGTTCACAGGCGAGCACCGTCCGGTACGCGGCGGTGGCGGCCACGGTGCT
This sequence comes from Amycolatopsis sp., assembly GCA_036502365.1. Taxonomy (GTDB): domain Bacteria; phylum Actinomycetota; class Actinomycetes; order Mycobacteriales; family Pseudonocardiaceae; genus Amycolatopsis. The sequence continues at coordinate 7,953 of DASXYS010000088.1, read as the reverse complement.
CCGCACGGCATGCGTCGAGAAGCTCGCGTGGTCCTCCAGGCCGCGGGAGATCACGGCGGTGCCGAGCGTGACCGGGGAGGCCGCGTGGCGCAGCGTGCCCAGCGCGTCGTGGGCGACGTACTCGAGGATCATGATCCCCGAACTGCCCGCCGGCCCCTCGCTGAGAAACGGCGGCAGGCCGCTGAGGTCCGGCTCCACCAGGTCGCCGAGGCGCGCCGTGGACAGCTCCGCGACGTGGTGCAGCGCCGCGCGGAGGTGGTCGAAGGCGAGCGCGACGTACGCCGTGGAGAACTGGCCGTGGTGATAGGCCTGCTCGGTTTCGATGTCGATGAGCGGGTTCTCCGCGGCCGCGTTGAGGTCGATGCCCAGCACCCGCTCGACGGCGGCCGCAGCGTCCAGCGCCGGGCCCTGAACCTGTGGGAAAGCCCGCAGCCCGAACGGATCCTGCAGCCGCCGCCCGTCGGGCAGGTCACCGGCGGCGGTGAGCAGGCGGCGCAGTTCGGCGGCGCACCGCACCGCGCCGGGATGCGGGCGGGCGGCGTGCACGCGTTCCGAGTAGGCCTCCGCCGAACCGCCGAGCGCGCAGAACGTCAGCGCGGTCACGACGTGGCTCGCCGCGAGCAGACGGGTCAGGTCGTGCCACGCCAGCACGGCTTCGGCCAGAGTGGCGGCATTGCTGGAAATGAAGGCGAGCGCGTCGCCGGGGCTGATCGCGAGCGGGTCGAGGTTCCCCGCCGCCCACGGCAGTTCGCCGGCCAGCGTCAGCGCGATCTCCGCGAGCGCGGTCAGGTCGCCGGTGCCGATGGCGCCGCGTGAGTGCACCAGCGGCAGCGCGCCGACCCGCAACGCCGTCGCCAGCGCCTCCAGCAGCCGCGGGTGCACCCCGCTGCCGCCGGCGGCGAGCTGGTTGAGGCGGATCGCCATCACCGCGCGCACCGCGTCGTCGGGCAGCGGCTCGCCGGTGCCGCTCGCGTGACTGCGCAGCAGGCGCAGGCCGTGGTGATCGGCGGACTCCGGGTCGACCACGGTGTGCCGGTTCGCGCCGACGCCGGTCGTGCGGCCGTACACGGCGCGCTTGGCGCCGAGTTCGACGGCCAGCTCGTACCCCTGCTCCGCCCGGGCCAGAGCGTCCGGGGCCAGCTCCGTCCACGCGCTGCGCCGCGCCACACGGACCACGTCGGCGCACCGGAGCCCGGCCCCGCTGATCTCGATCCGGCTGGTGTCGGTCATCGCCATCCCTCTTGACAAGTTTTCATTCATTCCTATTGTGACATGAAACTATTCATTCGCCCCGATGGCAAGACCAGACGGCGAGGACGGAGGCCCGGGTGTCCCGGTCGCTGCACGAACTGCTCACCGCTCACCGGCTGACCCCGGCGCAGCGGCGCATCGCCAGCTACCTCGCCGACCACGCGGCCGACGCCGCGGCGCTCACCAGCGCCGAGCTCGCCGAGTACGCGCAGGTCAGCCAACCGTCGGTGACCCGGTTCGTCGCGCTGCTCGGGTTCGACGGTTATGCCGGGTTCCGCCGCTACCTGCGCGACGCCGCGGCCCGGCCCGAACCCGAGGCCGGCGGCACCAAGTTCCAGGACGCCATCGACGCCGACCTGCGCAACCTCACCGCGCTGCGCGCACAGCTGGCCGACGACACGCGGCTGCGCGCCATCGCGGCGGGGCTGATGGAATCCCGTCCGCTGGTCGTGGCCGGCTACCGGGTTTCGGCCGCGCAGGCGGCGTCTTTCGCTTACCTGGCCACCAAAATCCACCCGGACGTCCGGTTGCTCACCGACTCCGGCAGCGTCTTCGGCGACTCCCTGCGCCACGCCGACCGGTGTGGCGCGCGGACCCTGGTCGTGGTCGCGCTCCCCCGCTACCCGCGGGAAAGCGCCGCCGCCCTCGAGCATGCCCGCGGTCTGGGCCTGCGCACCCTCTTGATCACGGACCGGCCCGTCTCGGCGCTCACCCCGTACGCCGACGACGTGCTGAGCGCGGCCGTCGCGTCCGAGTTCGTGTTCGACTCCCACGCCGCGGTCGTCTCGCTGACCGTGGCGCTGGTCGAGGCGATGGCCGACGCGGCCGGCGCCCTGGCCCGGCAACGACTGGAAGGCTTCGAAGACTATGCCGCAGAGCAAGACCTCTTCCTCCCCGAATAAGGGGGACGAAGCTACGGCTTTCGACGACGTCCCGCTCAACCGCTTCCACGTCCGCATCACCGCGCTGACCTTCTGCGCCAACTACTCCGACGGCTACGAGCTGGGCATCATCAGCATCGCCCTGCCGGTGATCGCCGCCCAGCTCGGCTTCGGCACGGTGTGGGAGGGGCTGCTCGGCGCGTCCGCGCTGATCGGGATCTTCCTCGGCAGCATCGTGGTGGGCTGGGCGGCCGACAAGGTCGGCAGGCAGCGGCTGTACACAGTGGACTTCCTGCTGATCGCCGTCGCGTCCGCCGCCGAGTTCTTCGTGCACGACCCGGTGCAGCTGTTCGTGCTGAGACTGCTGATCGGCATCGGCATCGGCGCGGATTACGCGCTGGGGCCGACGCTGGTGGCGGAGTTCGTGCCGCGCAAGTACCGCGGCGGGCTGCTGGCCTCGCTGACCGTGCTGTGGACCGTGGGTTACGTGGCGGCGTTTTTCCTCGGCAACTACGTGGTTTCCCTCGGCGGCGACTCGTGGCGCTGGCTGCTGGCGTCCAGCAGCTTGCCCGCCATCGCCGTGGTGCTGCTGCGCATCGGCGTACCGGAATCGCCCCGGTGGCTGCTTACGCAGGGCCGGGTCGAGCAGGCGCGGGCGGTCGTGCGCCGGCTCGGCGGCGACGACGGCGCGTTCGAGTCGCTGGTCCGCACCTACCGCGCGGCGCGGCGAGTGTCCTATCGGGAGCTGTTCGGCCCGAAGTACCGGCGCAACACGGCTTTCGGCGCGATCTTCTACAACGCGCAGGTGGTGCCGTACTTCGCCATCTACACCTTCCTGCCGCTGGTGCTGCTCAAGATGGGCGTCGGCGGGGAGGACACGACCAGCGACGGCCTGCTGAACCTGTTCCTGCTCGCGGGCAGCCTCGGCGGCCTGTGGCTGGTCGCCAAGTCGAGCCGGCGCGGGCTGACCATCTGGTCGTTCGTGGTCCTGATCGTGTCCATGGCGCCGATGGCGATCTGGCCGGACGCGCCGACCGCGCTGCTGTTCCCGCTGTTCCTGGTCTTCACCTTCACCATGTCGGCGGCGGTCAACCTGGACCAGGTCTACCCGCCGGAGCTGTTCCCCACCGACCTGCGCAGCTCGGGCGTCGGCCTGCTCAACGGCCTCAGCCGGATCGGGTCGGCGATCGGCACCTTCCTGCTCCCGCTGAGCCTGGACGGGATCGGCTTCTCCCCCACCATGCTGACCCTGACCGTGGTGCTGGTGATCGGGCTGGTCGTTTCGGTGCTGTGGGCCCCCGAGACGAAGAACTCGGCGCTGGACTGAGGCGCGCTTCAGCCTTCCCGCGCGGTGATCCGCCATCCTGGAACAGCAGGGAGACCGCGGCCATGAGCTCCACAGTGGACAGATCGCGCACGTCCGCGCCGGGTCGGCCGAGTTTACCTTAGCCTAACCACACTCCCACCCACCACCTCCTTCGACCGTGCCTGCCCTGCCGGACTCCGCCGAGTCCACGAGGCGGACTGTGGTCACAACGACAATTGACGCCCTCACACTCCGCGACGTACTGTCGTGCGGCGCGGCGGTTTCCCGAAGCCGGTGAGAATCCGGCACGGTCGCGCCACTGTGTGCCCGCAGCTGTCTCCGTGCAGCCGCGGGCAAGTCAGGTCGAGGAACCGCCGGGCAGCTCCAGCCGATGTGGGACGCGTTATCCCCTGAAGGAGGCCCCATGACCGCCATTCCGGCCGAATCCTCGACCCCGGTCGTCCTGCCCGTGACCAAAGCGGTGCTCTGGCTCGCCGGCGCAACCCTGCTGGCACTCGCGCTGTACTACTTCGTCGGCATCGACCAGGGCGCGACCTCGGTGTTCGGCAGCGACATGCACATCCACGAGTTCGTGCACGACTCCCGGCACTTCCTCGGCTTCCCCTGTCACTGAGCCCTCGGAAGAGGGCCTGTCGGAGAACCACGAAGAAACGGGACAACCGGACATGGAGAAGAAACTCCTCCTGCGCGGCGCGCTCACCGGCGCCTTCGCGGGACTGCTGGCGTTCGTCTTCGCCCGCATTTTCGCCGAACCGCAGATCCAGGCGGCGATCGACTACGGGAGCGGCCGGGACGCGGCACAGGCCGTGCTGGACCAGGCCGCCGGGCAGCCCGCCACGGAGGAAGGCCCCGAGCTGTTCAGCCGCGCCGTGCAGGCCAACGTCGGCATCGGCGCCGGGATGATCCTCTTCGGCCTGGCCATGGGCCTGCTGTTCACGGTCGTCTACACCGTCTGCCTCGGCCGCGTCGGCAAGGTGCGGCCGCGCACGCTGGCACTGCTGGTGGCCGGCGGCGGGTTCCTCGGGCTGTACCTGGTGCCGTTCCTCAAGTACCCGGCCAACCCGCCGTCCATCGGGCACCCGGACACCATCGGCGACCGCGGCGGGCTGTACCTGATCATGGTCATCGGCTCGCTGGTGTTCCTCGCCGCCGCGGTCTGGCTCGGCCGGCGGCTGGCCCCGCGGCTGGGGAACTGGAACGCGTCCCTGATCGCGGCCGCGGCGTTCGTGGTCGTGATCGGGATTCTGATGGCCGTACTACCGCCGCTCGGGCACCTCTCGACGAACGTCTCCGAGTATGGCGTCCAGCCCACCGAAACCCCGCTGCCGCTGAAGAATCCGGCCGGCGTGATCGTCTACCCGGGCTTCCCGGCCGACACGCTCTTCGACTTCCGCTTCTACTCCGTCATCTCGCAGGTGATCCTGTGGGGCGCGCTCGGGCTGTCGTTCGGCCCGCTCGCCGAACGGCTGATCGGCCGCGAGCGCCGGGCCACCGCCACGCAGGCCGCGTGACGGAGGATTTCACCGGCCTCGGCCCGTTTTTCGCGGTACACACGCACGTCACGGGCGCCACGGCCACACCGCCGTGGCGCCCGCTGACCGAGCTGCTGACCGACGAGAGCGTGCTCGGCTCCCGCGTGGCCGGCGTCCGGACCGCGCTCGCCGGCGGCCGCCCGGACGACGCCGTCGAGTGGCGTGTCGCAGCATCCGTGACCCACCTCGGCCTGGTGGCGCGGCTCCTCTCCCCCACGCTCGCGTTCGCGGTCCGCGACGGGACGGTGCTCGACCTCTCCGGCACCTGGTGGCAGCCGGTGCCGGGCGGCGCGGTCCCGCTTTCGGTCCGGCCGCCGTCCGGGCCGCCCCCGGACCGGGCGCTCGCGGACGCGCTGGCCGAGCAGGTCCTCGACGGCCCGATCCGGCGGATCACCGGGCTGTTCCCGTTGTCCGGCCAGGTGTTGTGGGGCAACGTCGCCTCCGCGGTGAACGGCGCCGCCACCATGCTGGCCACCAACCGTCCTGAGTGGACGGATCGGGTCCAGGCCCTCGCCACGGCGTTGCTCGGCCGCGCGCCCCTGCGTGGTACCAGCACCCGCGCCGACGGCCGGTTCCGGCGGCGCAGCTGCTGCCTCATCTACCGCGTCGCCCCATCCGGCACCGGCGCCGTCTGCGGTGACTGCGTGCTCACCCGGTCCTGAAGCGAGCGCATTTCCGTGAGCCCGCTCAGTACCTGCGGCAACGGATCCTGGTGCAGCACGCCGAGGCGCTGGGTGGCGCGGGTCAGCGCGACGTACAGCTCGGCCGCGCCGCGAGGCCCGTCGGCGAGGATCCGGTCCGGGTCCACGACCAGTACGGCGTCGAACTCCAGGCCCTTGGTCTCCGACGCCGGGATCGTGCCCGGCACCCCCGGCGGCCCGATCACCACGCTGGTGCCCTCGCGACCGGCTTCGTCCCGGGTGAACTCCTCGATGGCCTCGGTCAGCTCGTCCCCGGTGACCCGCCGGGACCACGGCCGGACGCCGCACGCGCGGACCGACTCCGGCGGCTCGGCGCCGGGCGCGAACTCGGCGAGCAGCCTGGCCGCGACGGCCATGATCTCCGCCGGGGTGCGGTAGTTCACCGACAGCGACCGGTAGACCCAGCGATCCGGCACGTACGGCTCGAGCATCGCGTCCCACGAGGTGGCCCCGGCCGCCGACCGGCGCTGGGCGAGGTCGCCCACCACCGTGAAGGACCGGCTGGGGCAGCGCCGCATCAGCGCCCGCCAGTCCATTTCGGACAGTTCCTGGGCTTCGTCGACCACCACGTGCCGGTAGGTCCAGTCCCGGTCCGCGCTCGCGCGTTCGACCAGGGTGCGGGTGTCGGCCTCGACGAAGCGCTCCGCCAGGTCCCCGGCGTCGAGCAGGTCGGTGGCGACCAGCCCGATGTCCTCGTCCAGCTCCTCGCGATCCAGTTTGAGGATTTCCATCGCGCCGGCTGCATACTCGGCCTCGGCCTTCCGCTCCCGCGCGGCGGCCCGCTCGGCGGCCTGTTCCGCCGATTTGTCGTGGCCCAGCAGGTCGACCAGCTCGTCGAGCAGCGGCACGTCCGACACCGTCCAGGCTGCACCGTCGGCGCGGTGGAGTGCCGGGTCGGCGCCGGCCGCTCGCAGCCGCTCGGGCGACGCGTACAGCTGGGACAGCAGTGTTTCCGGGGTCAGCATGGGCCAGAGCTCGTCGAGCGCGGCGGTGAACTTGGCGTCGGCGGCCAGCTCCTTGATCAGGTTCGTCCGCATGCTCTCCCACTCCTCGCGGTCGTCGCGGGTCAGCCAGCCCCGGCCGATCCGCGCGATCGCCCGCTCGGTGAGCACATACGTGACGATCTCGGCGAACACCGCGCGGGCCTCGTTGTGCGGCTGCCCGCTCGCGCGCGCCTCGTCACGGGCCCACTCGGCGGTCTCCGCGTCGATCCGCACCGTGACATCCTTGAGCCCGATCGGGATCGGCTCCGCCGGCAGCCGCTGCCGGTCGGCGACCGCCGCGTTCAGCACGTCCAGGATCTTGAGCGAACCCTTGTGCCGCGCGGCTTCCGGCCCGTCCTCGGCGGTGACGCGCCGGCCCGGCACGAGGTCGCCCGCGGTCATGAACACCACGTCGGACTCGCCCAGCGAGGGCAGCACGCGGCCGATGTGGTCCAGGAACGCCGGATTCGGCCCGACCACGAGCACCCCGTGCCGCTCCATCCGCTCCCGCTGCGTGTAGAGCAGATACGCGACGCGGTGCAGCGCCACCACGGTCTTCCCGGTCCCCGGGCCGCCCTCGATGACCAGCACGCCGGGATGGTCGAGCCGGATGATCCGGTCCTGCTCGGCCTGGATCGTCGCGACGATGTCGCGCATGCCCTCCCCGCGCGGCGCGTTGACCGCAGCGAGCAGCGCCGCGTCCCCGTGCTCCCCCTCGCCGGGACGGCCGAGCACCTCGTCGGTGAAATCGACCACCCGGCGCCCGCGCGTGTGGAACTGCCGCCGTCGCCGCACATTCTCCGGATTGGCCCCCGTGGCCACGTAAAACGCCCGCGACGCCGGCGCCCGCCAATCGAGCAGCACCGGCTCGTACTCGTCCTCCTCGTCGAACAACCCGATCCGGCCGATGTAGGACCGCTCCCCGGAAAGCGCGTCCAACCGCCCGAAACACAACCCGTCGTCGGCCACGTCCAGCCGCCGCATCTCCCGGGCCCGCGCCCGCACCTCGACGTCCCGCTCCATCGGCGTCCCGCCGTTACCCCCCAGCGCCGTCGTGTACTCCCCCTTCACCCGCGCCCGCTCGGCGTCGAGCCTCGCGTAGAGCCCGGCCACGTAACCTCGCTCGGACTGCAATTCCTCTTCGTACCCCTGAGTTGACACAAACCCCTCACAGCGGCTATTCTGATGTTATCGACGGCGGGTATTCCACGGATCTTTGAGGAAACTGTGGAAGACACGCCGATTTTTTATTGTCCACCCGTTGTCAAGGCCCCTTTG
>DASXYS010000087.1:0-87530 GCA_036502365.1 Amycolatopsis sp. | reverse complement strand
GGGCTCAGCAGGTGACGTCGCGGGCACTCGCCAGCAGTGTCTGGTCGATCGTCGGCCCGCCCGGGCCGGTGGACTGCTCGCTGCTCCCGCCGCCCTGGTGCGCCTGGGACCAGCTGGTCAGCTGCTGCAGGACCTGCAGGGCCTCGGCGCGCGGGCGGATGTCGTCGAAGCGGGTGCCGGTGACGAGGTCGACGCTGGCGTCCTTGCGGTTGTCCCGCACCAGCTCCGCGCACGGCACCACCAGGCTGACCGTGCGGGCCGCGGCCGCGCCGTTCTCGCCGTAGCGGATCTGGCCGCGGCACTTCGCGTCGCCCTTGGGGTATGCCGGGTCGTTGCCGGGGTCGGCGATGCCGGAGAAGCCGAGGCCGCGCAGCGCCGTGGTGGCGATGCCGCCCTGGCCGCGCGTGCTGCTGGCGTTGAGCACCTTCAGCGCCACCTTGTCCGGCGGCATGGGGGAGCGGTCGTCGAGCCCGTTGTGCGGGACGGTGGTGTACGTGGTGCCCGCCGGGGGCGTGGGCGCGGGCGTGCAGAGGACGGCCTGGTCGACGTTGCCGCGGCCGACCACGGCGTTCACCCAGACGAAGACCGCGCCCAGCGCGAGCACCCCGATCACGATCAGCGCGGGCAGCGGCCGGTGCTTGCGATAGGGCCGCGGCGCACCACGCTCCCCCGAGCCGTTCCCCGACACCACCTGCCCCGTCCCTTCCCGAACGCGGAAACCCGTTTCGGCTGCCCCGCGGCGCCGGCCCTGTGCTGCCGGCCCCGCAATGTCACCAGTGCCCCCGGGGCGCCTCACCCGGACCGCATCGTGCCTCGATCGGGGGTAACCGCCGGTATCCGCACCGACACCTTCGTAGGCCGGTGAGCCTAAGCGTTGCGCACCGCGCCCGGTGGTGCGGGTCACCCTCGTCGAATCCGCGTCACAGCGCGGGCCGGCGCCGCCGGTCCCGCCCGGCGATCGCACCACGCCGGCGTCCGCGGGAGCAAGCGGACACGGCCGCCGGGTGATCTTCCCGACCAGGGCGCAACCCGAACGGACCACAGGCGTCTCACCTGCGGGTTCCCCCTGTCGGGTGACGAATTCGGGGCAATACGCGACTCACTGCGGAGCGTCTTGACCGGTGAGCTACCCTTCCCGGGCTCCGGCCGCAGGAAGAGCGCGGGAACGCTGAGACCGCGGTCACTGCGGAGGCCGGGCACAAACAGGGGCGCTGGAACGTTGACCAGCGGCACGGCGGGTTCGAGGGGCGACACCTGAGGGCTCGTGAGAACACTACAAGCTGATTCGCAGGGGTGAGGGAACATGGCTACCGACTACGACGCTCCGCGCCGCAGCGAAGCCGACGAGCTGGCCGAAGACTCGTTGGAGGAACTGAAGGCCCGGCGCAACGAGAACCAGTCCGGCGTCGTCGACGTCGACGAGGACGCGAACGCCGAGAACTTCGAGCTTCCGGGTGCCGACCTCTCCGGGCTTTCCGGTGAGGACATGACCGTGAAGGTGGTGCCGAAGCAGGCGGACGAGTTCACCTGCTCCGTCTGCTTCCTGGTGCACCACCGAAGCCGGCTCGCCGAGGAAAGCGGCGGAAGGCTGATCTGCCGCGACTGTGCTTGATCCACGCCGGCCTGATCGACGCTGAGCCCGGGCGTACGGGGATTTCGTACCGGGTTTCAGGGGACCACAGGGGTTTTTCAGGGGTGTACAACGCAGTCGCCGCGGTTTCGGGGAAGCTCGTGCGCGAGCTGGGTAAAGGGGGCCGGTCTTTCGGGACCGGCCCCCTTCCGCGTGTCCGGGGGCTTGCCCGCCCCGCTCAGGACCGGGCGCGCAGCAGCTCCGCGACGCGCTCGGGGTGCCGGGTGCTGAACAGCCAGTACGGCGTCGGGTCGTCCGGGTCGGTCAGCTCCACGCGCACGGCCGGGCCCACCCAGCCGCGGTGCAGCACGAACGCGGCGGGGTCGCCGTCGCGGCCCAGCGCGGGGCGCTTGGCCGCGGTCCCGAGTACCTCGACGGTGCCGGCGAAGCGCAGCGGGAGGTGGGCGTCGCCGACCCACAGCTCCGGCTCGTCGCCCCCGGTCACCCGCACGCGCGAGCGGCCCAGCGAGAGCAGCAGCGCGGCCATCACCGGCACGGCGACGGCCAGCGGGATCCACATCGGGATCGACGGGTAGCCCAGATGGATCTCGACGCCGAGCAGGATCGCGCCCAGCATCGGCAGCGGCCAGCCCCACCACGGCACGTAGAGCCGTTCGGAGTGCCTGATGCCGCTCGTCACGGCGGTGTTCACGGTGTCACCCACGCGACAAGGGTAGTCTCGCCGCCCGTGTCCAGCGTTCAGGTACTCCTTTCCCGGCTCGACCCCGGCGTTCCACTGCCGGCCTACGCGCGCCCCGGCGACGCGGGCGCCGACCTCGTCAGCACCTCCGACATCGTCCTCGGCCCCGGCGAGCGCGGGGTGGTCGGCACCGGCGTCGCGATCGCGCTGCCGCCGGGCTACGCGGGGTTCGTGCACCCGCGCTCGGGGCTCGCGGCGCGGGTCGGCCTGTCGGTGGTGAACACCCCCGGCACGATCGACTGCGGCTACCGCGGTGAGATCCGCGTCTGCCTCATCAACCATGATCTGCGTGAGCCGGTGGTGCTCGCCCGCGGCGACCGCATCGCGCAACTGGTCGTGCAGCGGGTGGAGCACGCCGAATTCGTCGAGGTGGCCGAGCTCGGGGAGACCGAGCGCGGCGCCGGCGGCTACGGCTCGACCGGCGGACACGCCACACTGGTGCCGGACGGGCCCGGCACGGGACCGGGCACTGGGGAAGGAACGGAGAGCTAGTGGGGATTTTCGGACGCAAGCGCGGGTCCGGGGCCGAGCCGGAGGGCCGGCCGGCCGAAGGTGCCGAGGACGACGCCGGCGAGCTCGAGGACCAGCTGTCGGACACGGCCGAAGGCCCGTTCGACATCGCCGACGCCGAGGACGACGGCATCCCCCGGATCGACCTCGGCTCGGTCAAGGTGCCGGTGCCGGACGGCTCGCAGGTGCAGGTCGAGATGGACCCCGAGGCCGGCGGCGTGCGCGCCGTGCACGTCGTCACCGAGCAGGGCCAGATCACGGTCAGCGCGTACGCCGCGCCGCGCACCGGCGGGCTGTGGCGCGAGGTCGGCACCGAGCTGGCCGACCAGCTGCGCGCGGACGGCGCGAAGGTCAACGTCGGCCGGGGTCAGTGGGGCCTGGAGCTGTCCGCGATCGTCGGCGACGTCGCGCTGCGGTTCGTCGGCGTCGACGGCCCGCGCTGGATGCTGCGCGGGGTCATCGCGGGCCCGCAGTCGCAGTCGGCGCAGGCCCCGGACGTGCTGCGCGCGATCGTCCGCCACACGGTGGTGGACCGCGGCAACTCGCCGATGCCGGTCCGCACGCCGCTCACGATCACCCTGCCGGAGGCCGTGGCCCAGCACATCGCCGAGCAGGCCGAGCAGCAGGGCTGAGCACCCGGGCCCCGGCGCAGCGGATGACGCTTTCGCTGCGCTGAGTGCAGCGAAAGCGTCATCCGCTGTCTTCAGCGTGGTCGTGGTGAGCCCGGAGGTAGGCAAGCACGGTGGCGCGGCCGAGCGACTCGCGATCGGCGCCGAGGGCGGCGAGCGTCGTCTCGCCGAGCGCCGCCCGCGGCAGTGCCGCAGCCCACTCCCGTGCGACTTTCGTCGGGTGTACCGGATCGTCGGCGCACGTGCCGACCCCGGCCGGCACGGCCAGCCCGCGCAGCGCGGCGAGCGTCGGCGACGGCCGGGCCGCGGCGACGCGCAGGCTGTCCGCCAGCCCGTCGCCGTGCCGCCGCCAGGCCCGCCCGAGTTCCGCCGCGATCCACGGCGGGCTGCCCGCCTCGGCCTGCGCCAGCGCGGCCTCCACACCGGAAGCGGCCACGACGTCCGCTGAGAGCGTCGCGGCCAGCGACGCGGGTGCCTGGCCGGGTTTCCCGCTCCAGGCCGGGAGCGCGGCCAGCAGGCCCCCGCAGCGCCCCGGATTCGCCACGGCCCACTCCGCGGCCAGGTGCGCGCCGAACGAGATGCCGCCGACGAGCAGGGTTCCGTGCCGGGCCGCGAGCCGGTCCAGTGCGGCCAGGAAACCGTCGGCCAGCGCCGCGCCCGGGGGCGGCGGGGGAGCGATCAGCGGGATGCCGAGTGCGGCCAGCGGCCCGGCGAACACGGACCGGACGAACACCTCGTCGGAGCCGGTTCCGGGCAGCAGGACGGCGGGCGGGTTCCGGATAACGGACGTCACGTTGCGATCTTGGCGCAAACCGGTTCTCCTGGCTGGGACCGCAGCTACGCTGGACACGCACGGGCCGTTGGAAACCGGGCCCCGGAGCACAGGAGCACCACTATGTCCGCCAAAGACGGCGGCTACTTCAGCCGGTTGGTTCGCAAGCTGACCACCGACGTCGAGGACCTCGACGCCGACGATCTGTCCGAGTCGTCCCGGGCAGGCGGGGCGCAGCGGGCCTGTGACTGCCGCTCCGGTGAAGAAGTCACCGTGCTCGGCCGGCTGCGCAGCGTGGAGCTGTGCCCCACGGACGAGGCCGCCACGCTGGAGGCGGAGCTGTTCGACGGAACACAGGGAGTGACGCTAATCTGGCTGGGCCGACGCCGGATCGCCGGCATCGAGCCGGGGCGGACCATCAAGGTCCGTGGCCGGATGGCCGAGCGTGACGGCCAGAAGGTGCTGTACAACCCGTACTACGAACTCCAGAGCCCGGTGAGTTGATCATCTGTCGTGACTGAACCCGCCCCCCGCAACGAGAAGCACGTGCCCGAAGGCGGGGACGACGAGGACAAGCCGCAGCCGACCGCGCTGGAGCAGATGGGCGGGGTCTCCGGCCTGATCTACTCGTCGCTGCCGGTGATCGTGTTCGTACTGGTGAACTCGATCTTCGGCCTGACCGCGGCGATCTGGGGCTCGATCGGCAGCGCGGTGGCCATCACGGTCCTGCGCGTCGTGCGCAAGGAGCCGCTGCAGCCCGCGATCTCCGGCTTCTTCGGCGTGGCGATCGCGGCGTTCATCGCGTTCCGCACCGGCTCGGCGAAGGGGTTCTTCCTCTTCGGCATCTGGGCCAGCCTGGTCTACTGCGGCGTGTTCGTGGTGTCGATCGTGGTGCGCTGGCCACTCGCGGGCCTGGTCTGGAACGCGCTCAACGGCACCGGCCAGGCCTGGCGCAAGGACAAGCCGTCGCGCTACGGCTACGACGTCGCCACGTTCGCCATGGCGCTGATCTTCGCCGCCCGGTTCGTCGTGCAGCGCTGGCTCTACCAGAGCGACTACACGGGCTGGCTGGCGTTCGCGAAGATCGCCATGGGTTACCCGCTCTACGCGCTCGGCCTGCTCGTGGTCGTCTGGGCGGTCCGCCGCTCGGACAAGCGCCTCAATGCATTGGCCGAGACGGAGCCGAAACCGGAGACCGACGCCGAGGTGGAGGCGCGGTTGCGCGAGAAGTACGCGCAGACGCCGACCCCCGAGCTGTAGCTCGTGAGTGTTTATGACGGTTCTAACCGTCATAAACACTCACGAGCTTGTCAGTAACCCAGTGCGGAGCGGATCTCCGGCTCGACGTCGGAGGTGGCCACGAACAGCAGCTCGTCGCCCGGCTCCAGCGGGTCCTCCGGCTGCGGGACGATCACCCGGTCGCCGCGCAGGATGGTCACCAGCGCGGCGTCGCGGGGCAGGTCCAGCTCGCTGACCGGCTTGCCCGCCAGCGGGGTCTCCTCCGGCAGGGTCAGCTCGACCAGGTTCGCCTGGCTCTGCCGGAACGTCATCAGCCGCACCAGGTCGCCGACGCTGACCGCCTCCTCGACCATCGCCGCGAGCATCCGCGGGGTGGACACGGCGACGTCGACGCCCCAGGCGTCGGTGAAGAGCCATTCGTTGGCCGGGTTGTTCACCCTGGCCACCACGCGCCGCACGGCGAACTCGGTCTTCGCCAGCAGCGACACCACCAGATTGGCCTTGTCGTCGCCGGTCGCGGCGATCACCACGTCGCACTGCTCGATCCCGGACTCCTCCAGGATCGACACCTCGCACGCGTCGCCGAGCACCCAGTCGGCCTGCTCGACCGTGGCCGGCTCGAACTGGTCGGCCTCCCGCTCGATCAGCATCACCTGGTGCCGCCCGTCGATCAGCTCCACGGCGATCGAGCGCCCCACGGCGCCCGCACCCGCGATCGCGACCCGCATCAGTTCTCCTCCTCCGGAGCGCGGGCGGCCACGCTCGACACGTCGCTGACGGTGCCGGAGCGCGCCGCGACCCAGACGACGTCGTCGGCCTGCACCATGGTCTTGTTGTCCGGCAGCACGGCGGTGCCGAAGCGCATGACGAACGCGACCCTGGCGCCGGTCGCCTCCTGCAGGCCCCGCACGCTGTGGCCGGCCCAGCCCTCGTGCAGCGGCAGCGGCAGCAGTGCGACGTTGCCGGTCGGGTCGCGCCACGCGGACGCGACGCCGTCGGGCAGCAGGGTGCGCAGGAACCGGTCGGTCGTCCACGGCACGGTCGCGACCGTCGGGATGCCGAGGCGCTCGTACACCGCGGCGCGCTTGTGGTCGTAGATCCGCGCGACCACGTGCTCGATGCCGAAGTTCTCGCGCGCGACCCGCGCGGAGATGATGTTGGAGTTGTCCCCGCTGGACACCGCCGCGAACGCGCCGGCCCGCTCGATGCCGGCCTCGATCAGCACCTGCCGGTCGAACCCGACGCCGACCACCTGCTGGCCGTGGAAGTCGCTGCCCAGCCTGCGGAACGACTGCTGGTTCTTGTCGATCACGGCCACCTCGTGGCCGAGACGCTCCAGCGCCGCGGCCAGGGACACGCCGACCCGGCCGCATCCCATGATCACCACGTGCACGCGCTGCCTCCTCAGGGGTGGGGATGACCCGTCCGTAGGTACCCTCGACGACCAGCGCCGAACCTACCTTGTGGCCGCCCGGTCAGCTCCACCGTCCTCCCCACCGCCGCCCTCAGCGGAGGAGCTACCGCTCCGCTGTAGATTCGCAGGGTGTCGAAGTTCCCGACCGTGCTGAAGAGGCTGGTCCTCGGGCGTCCGTTCCGAAGTGACCGGCTGGCCCACACGCTGCTGCCCAAGCGCATCGCGCTGCCGATCTTCGCCTCCGACGCGCTCTCGAGCGTGGCGTACGCGCCGGAGGAGATCTTCCTGACCCTGAGCGTGGCCGGGCTGTCCGCGTACGCCTTCGCGCCGTGGATCGGCGTCGCGGTGGCGCTGGTCATGCTGGTGGTGGTCGCGTCCTACCGGCAGAACGTCCACGCCTATCCCAGCGGCGGCGGTGACTACGAGGTCGCCAGCACCAACCTGGGCGGCAAGTTCGGCCTGACCGTGGCGAGCGCCCTGCTGGTGGACTACATCCTCACCGTCGCTGTGTCCACTTCGTCCGGTGTGGCGAACATCGGCTCCGCGGTCCCGTGGGTGGCCGAGCACAAGGTGCTCGCCTCGGTGGTGATCGTCGCCGTGCTGAGCGCGCTGAACCTGCGTGGAGTGCGCGAATCGGGCAAAGCGTTCGCCATTCCCACCTACGGCTTCATCGCCGGCATCATGATCATGGTCGTGTGGGGCCTGATCGAGGCCGCCACCGGCACGGACATGCGCGCCGAGAGCGCCGGCTTCCAGCTGCACTCCGAGGGCAGCTGGACCGGGTTCGCGTTCGTCTTCCTGATCCTGCGGTCGTTCTCCTCCGGCGCCGCGGCGCTGACCGGGGTCGAGGCGATCAGCAACGGCGTGCCCGCGTTCCGCAAGCCGAAGTCCAAGAACGCGGCCAGCACGCTGCTGCTGATGGGCGTGCTCGCGGTGACCATGCTGGTCGGCATCATCACGCTCGCGATCGTCACGAAGGTGAACTTCGCGGAGGACCCGGCCACACAGCTGTCCGGCGCGCCCGCGGGCTACCAGCAGAAGACGATCGTCGCGCAGATCGCGCACGCGGTGTTCGCCGACTTCCCGCCGGCGTTCTACTACATCTCCTTCTCCACCGGCATCATCCTGCTGCTGGCGGCCAACACGGCGTTCAACGGCTTCCCCGTGCTCGGCTCGATCCTGGCGCAGGACCGCTACCTGCCGCGGCAGCTGCACACGCGCGGCGACCGGCTGGCGTTCTCCAACGGCATCCTGTTCCTCGCGGCCTTCGCGCTGGTGCTGATCATCGCCTTCGACGCGGAGGTCACCCGGCTGATCCAGCTGTACATCGTGGGTGTGTTCGTCTCGTTCACGGTGAGCCAGGCGGGCATGATCCGGCACTGGAACCGGTTGCTGGCCAAGGAAAAGGAGCCGTCGGTGCGCCGGCGGATGCGGCGCTCGCAGACGGTGAACGCGGTCGGCCTGACGATGACCGGCGTGGTGCTGGTGATCGTGCTGATCACCAAGTTCCTGCTCGGCGCGTGGATCGCGATCGCCGCGATGGTGGCGATCTTCGTGCTGATGACGGCGATCCGGAAGCACTACGACCGGGTGGCCGAGGAGCTCAAGGAGATGGGCGACGCGCCGACCGTGCTGCCCTCGCGCAACCACGCCATCGTGCTGGTGTCCAAACTGCACCGCCCGACCCTGCGCGCGCTGGCGTACGCCAAGGCGATGCGCCCGGACGTGCTCGAGGCGGTGACCGTGAACGTCGACGACGTGGACACCCGCCGGCTCACCGCCGAGTGGGAGGCGCACAAGTTCAAGGTGCCGCTGAAGGTCGTCGAGTCGCCGTACCGCGAGATCACCAAGCCGGTGCTGGACTACGTGAAGCGCGTGCGCGGCGACAACCCGCGCAACGTGGTCACCGTGTTCATCCCCGAGTACGTGGTGGGGCACTGGTGGGAGCAGGTGCTGCACAACCAGAGCGCGTTGCGGCTCAAGGGAAGGCTGCTGTTCCAGTCCGGCGTCATCGTGGCCAGCGTGCCCTGGCAGCTGGAGTCTTCGGCCAAGGCGGCCGCCCGCGTCCGGCGGGCGCGCCCGGCGGCCGGCGACGTCCGGCGTGGCTTCGACGCCACGGCGGCCCGCGCCGCGAAACCCGTTCAGTCCCCAGTCGAACCACCACCCAAGGAACCTGCTGAATGACGGAAAACTGGCTCGGCCGCACCCTCGAGCTCGAGATCGGGCCGGTGGCGCACGGCGGGCACTGTGTGTCCCGTGTGGACGGACGGGTGGTCTTCGTCCGGCACGGCCTGCCGGGCGAGCGTGTGCGCGCGGAAGTGACCGAGGACAAGGGCGGCGCGTTCTGCCGCGCCGACGCCGTGGAGGTGCTCACCGGCTCGGAGCACCGGGTGGAGCCACCGTGCCCGCTCGCGGCGCCCGGTGGCTGCGGCGGCTGTGACTGGCAGCACGCCGACCCGGCGTACCAGCGTTCGCTGAAGGCCGCCGTCGTCGCCGAGCAGTTGCAACGGCTGGCCGGGATTTCGCGCGAGGTCGTCGTCGAGCCGCTCGACGGCGGCCCGCTCGGCTGGCGCAGCCGGGTCCGGCTCGTCGCGGGCCGGGACGGGCGCGCCGGGCTGCGCGCGCACCACAGCCACCGCGTCGTCCCGCTCGACGACTGCCCGATCGCGGTGAAGGGCTCGCTCGACGGCGTGCTGGCGAAGCGCTGGCGCCCGGGCAGCGAGATCGAGGTGACCAGCGACGGCGACGGCCACCAGCACGTGCGCGAAGTGTCCACTGTGCACGGCCGGAACAAGTCGCGGCAGCTGTCCGGCGGCGAGGCGGTGCAGCACGCCGCGGACCGCGACTGGCGGTTCGACGCGCACGGCTTCTGGCAGGTGCACCCGGCCGCGGCGGACACCTTCGCCCAGGTCGTGGCGGAGTGGGCGGAGGCGCCGCGCGGCGGGGTGGCCTGGGACCTGTACGCGGGTGTCGGGTTGTTCGCCACGGTGCTGGCCGAGCAGGTCGGCCCCGAGGGCCGGGTGCTGGCCGTCGAGTCGGGCCGCCGCGCGGTCACCGACGGCGAGCGGAACCTGGCGGACCTGCCGCAGGTGAGCTGGCGCACGGGCCGCGTGGAGCACTTGGTGGCCGACGCGCCCCGGCCGGTCGACGTGGTCGTGCTGGACCCGCCGCGCAAGGGCGCCGGGCGGGAGGTCGTGGACGCGATCGTGGCCGGCTCGCCGGACCGGATCGTCTACGTGGCCTGCGATCCGGCCGCGCTGGCGCGAGACGTGGCGACGTTCGCTTCACATGGGTACTCGCTTTCGGACCTGCGCGCGTTCGACGCGTTCCCGATGACGCACCACGTGGAGTGCATCGCGCTGCTTCAGTAGCGGTCTCCGTTGCTGATGAAGTCGGCCAGTGCGGCGGCGACGGCATCGGGTTGCTCGTCCGGGATGAAGTGCCCCGCGTCCGGCACGACGATTCCGGTGGTGTTGCCCGCCCAGGGTCGCAGGGGCGCGGCCATGTCGGGGATGGAGCCGTGGCTGCCGGAGATCCCGAGAACCGGCACAGTGAGGTGCTGTCGTTCCAGGGCTTCGTGGTTCTTCCGCGCCGATTCGGCGGCGTGCCGGTAGTAGGCCAGGCAGGCGCGAAGCCCGTCGTCGGCGGCGACCGCGGCGGCGTACGCCTCGATCTCGGTGTCGTCGAAGGTGTCGGGGGCGAGCGCCTTGGCCTTCAGGAACCAGCCGACGTATTCGCGTTCCCGGCCCGCGAGCAGTGTTTCGGGCAGATCGGGCACGAGGTGGAAGGCGAAATGCCAGGTCTTCCACGCCCGTTCGGGGTCGAGCGGGACGGCGTCGGGCAGCGTGATCCCCGGGATTCCGGCGTCGAGCAGGGCGACACCGCGCAGCCGGCTCTCGAACTGCACCGCGAGGGAGAAGGCGACCCACGCGCCGACGTCGTGGCCGGCCAGCCAGTAGCGCGAAACTCCCAGCGCTTCCACCGCGGCGTGGACATACGCGGCGACGGTGTGCGTGTCGTAGCTGCCGTCCGGGCGTTCGGAATGGCCCTGGCCCGGCAGATCGATCGCGAGGACGTGGAATCGGCGGGCCAGCGCGGGCAGCACCTTCCGCCAGGCCCACCAGGTCTGCGGGAATCCGGCGAGCAGCACGACGGCCGGACCGTCCGGGCGGCCGCCTTCGACCGCGTGAAGCCGGATCCCGCCCGCGTCGACCCAGCGGTGGGTGAAGCCGGGCAGGTCGGGCAGGGGCAGGTCGCGGACCGGGTTGTCGAGGGCGGTGGTCATGAGTTCCTCCATTGGCCTATCCTGAACTGTATAGTTCAAGATAGGCCAGGTGGATCGGCGGGAGGATCGGGGTATGGCGGGCAAGAAGCAGTTCGACGTGGACGCGGCGCTCGAGGCCGCGATGATCCAGTTCTGGCGGGCCGGTTACGCCGAGACCTCGGTGGACGACCTGTCCAGGGCCACCGGGCTCAACCGCAGCTCGCTCTACTCGTCCTTTGGTGACAAGGATTCGCTCTTCTTGAGCTGCCTGGAGCGCTACGTCACCCGCTACGGGGAGAAGTACGACGCCGCGCTGTCCGGCGCCGCCGATCAGCCGGTTGTCGCCGTGCGGGCGTTCTTCGAGGTCGCCTTGAAACGCATCGCGGACCCCGGCCTTCCCGACGGATGCCTGGCGGTCCAATCCGTTCTGGCGACGCCCGTCCTGAGCCCGCGCGCGGCCCAGCGTGCGCAGGAGGCGGTGGGCTCCCAGCGCGCCCGGCTGCGCGCCGCGCTGAAGGCGGGCGGTGTGCCCGACTCGGTGGCCGGGACTTTCGCCGTCCACATCGCGGCGGTGAACCAGTCACTGGCGGTCATGAGCAGGGCCGGGGCCGGTGCGAAACAGCTGCACGCCATCGTCGACGTGACCCTGGACGCGCTGGCCCGGGTTTAGTGGGCAGCCGGTGCGGCGGCGAGCTTGGGTAAGCATTCCCTACTCGGACAAGCGCCGTGACGCCGCGCCCGCCGCCAGCCCCGTCACCGTGAGCACCAGCCCGACGCCGAGCAGGACCCAAGTGCCGCTCGCCGGCGCGATCCGCGCGGCAGGCGCCAGGTCGGCCACGTGGGGGAGGGTGAGCACGAGGTACTGGACGGCGATCCCGGTCACCGCGATCCCGGGCAAGCAGGCGAAGGCCAGTGGCTCGTCCCGGTGCCGCTGCAACGCCGCCAGCGCCAGCCCGAACGCGAGCGCCATCGCCAGCGCGCACGCCAGCCGCAGCCCAAGGCCCAGATCAGGATCGGTGGTCCCCGGCGGGAACCGCTCGGAGAGGTACTGCGCGGACGGCAGCACCAGCCCCGCCCCACCCGCCACCGCCGCCCCGAGGACGACAATCGCCCGTGCCGCCTGGAGGCGCTTCACTGCGGGGCTCCGGTCGAGGTGGGTTGTGTGGGCGGTTGCTTCGCTGCGCTGCCGGGGCGAAGCGGCGTCGCGCTGGTTGGCGCGTGCTGCCGCTTCGCCGCGCGATCGGCGTGGAGTGGTGTGGCCCTGGCTGGTGCGAGTTGCGCGGGTAGCCGCTTCGCCGCACTGTCGGCCCGAGGCAGTGAAGGACTGGCTGGTGCGGGCACCTTCTTCGCCGTGCCACCGAGGCGAAGCGGCCCGGCCCCGGCTGGCGCGGGTAGCCGCTTCGCCGTACTGCTGAAGCGAAGCAGCGTCGCGCTGGTTGGCGCGTGCTGCTGCTTCGCCGCACCGCCGAGGGGAAGCAGCCCGGCCCTGGCTGGTGCGGGTTGCGCGGGTAGCCGCTTCGCCGCCCCGCCGAGGCGAAGCAGCGTCGCGCTGGTCGGCGTGCGCTGCTGCTTCGCCGCACAGCTGAAGCGAAGCGGCCCGGCCCCGGCTGGCGTGCCCCGCTGCTTCCCCGTGCGACCGAAGCGAAGCAGCGCCGCCCGGCCAGGCACGTGTGACCGAACCACCGCGCGCCCCCGGCGACGGTCCGAAGCCGTCCGGCACTGTCTCACCGACCCATCGCCCACGCGACCTCCCGATGCCCCAGGAGACCGATCCTACGGGCCCGGCGACCGCGAGCCGCCCGGTTTTCCGCGGGTCAGGAGTGGTCTTCCTTCACCATGTCCGCGCACTTCTCGCCGATTGCCATCGTCGTGATGCAGGGGTTGACCGCGACCAGGAAGGGCATCACCGAGGCGTCCGCGACGCGCAGGCCGTCCACGCCGCGCACGCGCAGCCGTTCGTCCAGCACGGCGGCGCGGTCCGACTCCGGGCCCATCTTCACCGTGCACGCGGGGTGGTAGACGGTGTTGTGGGTCTTGCGCAGGTAGTCGGCGATCTCGTCGTCGGTGGTGACGTCGCGGCCGGGGGACAGCTCCGTGCCCGCCCACTCGTCCATCGCCGGCTGGGCCGCGATCGAGCGGGCCAGCCGCACGCCGTGGGTCATCACGCGCATGTCGTGCTCGTCGCTGAAGTAGCGGGGGTCCACGCGGGGCTTGTCGCGGAAGTCGCGGGTGCGCAGCCGGACCGTGCCGGTCGAGCGGCTGCGCGTGACGTTCGGCGTGAGGCAGAAGCCGTTCTCCGTCGTCGGGTAGCCGTAGCGCAGGGTGTTCAGGTCGAACGGCACCGAGCCGTAGTGGAACATCAGGTCCGGCCGGTCGAGGCCGTCCTCGGTGGTGGTGAAGATGCCGATCTCCCACCACTGCGTGGACTCGGTGACCATCGGCTGCAGCGCGTCCCACTGGACCAGCCCCTCCGGGTGGTCCTGCAGGTTCGCCCCGACGCCCGGCGAGTCCACCAGCACCTCCACACCCACCTCGCGCAGGTGCTCGGCCGGCCCGATGCCGGACAGCATCAGCAGCTTCGGCGAGTCGATCGCGCCGGAGCTGAGGATCACCTCGCGCCGCGCCGTCACCTTCTCGCTGTGGATCAGGTCCGGCGCCTGCAACTCCACGCCCACGCAGCGCCGTCCGGAGAACAGCAGGCGCTTGGCCCGCGCGTCGGTGCGCACCTCGAGGTTGGGGCGCCGGCCCAGGATCGGGTGCAGGTACGAGACCGACGCCGAGGAGCGGGTGCCGTCCTCGCGCGCGTTGATCTGGAACCAGTTCGCGCCGTGCGTGACGGTCCGCCCGGAGTTGAACTCCGTGGCCGGGATGCCCTCCTGCGCGCACGCGGCGAGCAGCGCGACGCCCGCGGGGTCGCGCGGCGGCACGGAGCGGATCGTCACCGGACCCGAGCGGCCGTGGTGCTCGCCCGGCCCGTCATTGGTCTCGAGGCGTTGGTACAGCGGGAAAACATCGGCGGCCGACCAGCCCGGCAGGCCCAGCGCGGCCCACTCGTCGAGGTCCTCGGCCGGGGCCCAGAACGCGATGCACGAGTTGTGCGAGGAGCAGCCGCCGAGCACCCGGGCCCGCGCGTGGCGCAGGTAGGAGTTGCCGGACTCCTGCGGCTCCACCAGGTAGTCCCAGTCGTAGCCGGATTCCAGCAGCCCCATCCACTTCGTCAGCTCGAGGATGGCCGGGTCGTCCACATCGGACGGTCCGGCCTCCAGCAGGCAGACGGTGACGTCCGGGTCCTCCGACAGCCGCGCCGCCACCACCGAGCCCGCCGTGCCACCGCCGACCACGACGTAGTCGAACTCACTCACCGGGAACCTCCTGATCGGACTTGAATACTGACGATGCGGCGGGGACGGCGGCGTGGTCGGCCAGCACGCCGATCTTGTGCCGCTGCACGAACCAGTAGTAGGCGAACCCGCCGGCCGCGAACACGGCGACGAAGAGCACCGAGCTCCAGCGCAGGTACCAGTGGTACGGCGGGGTCGCGTTGTAGATCTCGGTGCGCGGCCAGGCCAGGTTCACGGTCATCGCGACGCCCCACAGCACCGCGAGCACGTTCACCGGCAGGCCCCAGCGGCCGAGGGAGAAGCGGCCGGGCGGCGCGTCCTTGCGCGGCCACTCGCCGCGCAGCCGCTTCACCAGCATCGGGACGGTCACCAGCAGGTACGCCACGTAGATCAGGATGATCGCCAGGCTGGTCACCGCGGAGAAGATCTGCGACGAGTTGATGTTCACCAGCAGCAGCGCCACCGCGATCACGCCGATCACGATCGCGGGCAGCACCGGTGTGCCGGTCTTCTTGTTGACGTGCGCGAGTTTGGAGCCGCCGGGCAGCGCGTTGTCCCGCGCCATCGCGAACGCGATCCGGATCGCCGCGGTGTGCACGGCGAGCACGCACACCGTGATCGCGATGAAGACCACGAACAGGAAGATCCGGCCGATCGCGGGCCCGAGCGCGTCGGTGAGCACGTACTGCAGGCCGACCGTGCCCAGCTCCGGGGCGTGGATGTTGCCCACTGCCATCAGCGCGAACAGGATGATGAGCCCGCCGAGCACGAACGAAGCCACCAGCGCCCGCATGATCGCCTTCGGCGCGTTGCGGTGCGGGTCCACCGACTCCTCGCCGAGCGAGGCCGCCGTGTCGAAGCCGTACATCACGTAGGACGAGGCGATCGCGGCGATCAGGAACGCGCCGAGGTAGCCGCCCGCGTGGCCCTCGCCGGTCCCGTTGGTCTCCGTGACCACGCCGGGCCCGCGGACGAAGTGGAACGCCAGGAACACGACCAGCAGCACGGCGAAGAGCAGCTCGATGAACACGCCCGCGCTGTTGATCCGCGCCATCAGCTTCACGCCGAAGGCGTTCACCAGCGTGGTGAACACGATCAGCACGGCCGCCAGCAGCACGCCGTTGGCCGCGTCGCTGGTGCCCGAGCCGTCGCCGATGAACTGGAAGAACGAGGTGATCTGCGGCAGCGTCCGCTGGTAGGCCAGCGCGGTCGCGGAGATCGAGACGATCGACGCGAGCAGCATCATCCAGCCCGCCAGCCACGCCACGTGCGAGTTCCCGAGCTTCTTCGCCCAGTTGTAGACGGACCCGGCGACCGGGTAGTGGGCGGCCAGCTCGGCGAAGCTCAGCGCGACCATCAGCTGGCCCGCGAACACCATCGGCCACGACCACCAGTAGGCCGGGCCGCCCTCGGACAGGCCCAGGTAGGACAGCTGGAACACCCCGGTGAGCACCGAGATGTAGCTGATCCCCGCGGCGAAGGTGTGGAAGCTGCCGAGCGTCCGCTTGAGCTGGTTGGTGTAGCCGAATTCGCTGAGCTCGCTGTCACCGGTGTCGGTGCTCACGGCACTGGTCCTTTCGGTGGGTCTCGATCGGACTAGAGCTCGTGAGTGTTCGTGACGGTTCTAACCGGCATGAACACTCACGAGGCCGGTGCGCTAACCGGCGAACCAGTGCTGCGGGCCGGGGCGCAGGTTCTGGTAGATGTGCTTCGCCTCGGTGTACTCGGCCAGCCCGGTCGGCCCCAGCTCGCGGCCGAACCCGGACTGCTTGTAGCCGCCCCACTCGGCCTGCGGCAGATACGGGTGGTAGTCGTTGATCCACACCGTGCCGTGGCGCAGCCGGTTCGCCACGCGCTGGGCGCGTGCGGCGTCGCTGGTGAACACGCCGCCGGCCAGGCCGTAGTGCGTGTCGTTGGCGATCCGGATCGCGTCGTCCTCGTCGGTGAACGTCTCGACGGTCAGCACCGGCCCGAAGGACTCCTCGACCACGGCGGTGCTGCCCTGTGCCACGTCGTCCAGAATGGTCGGCAGGTAGTAGAACCCGTCCTGCAATTCAGGCGCTTCAGGGCGTTTGCCGCCGGTGCGGAGCACGGCGCCCTCGGCGATCGCGGTGGCGACGTAGTGCTCCACCTTCTCGCGGTGCGCGGCGGAGATCAGCGGCCCGGTCTCGGCGTTCTCGTCGAACGGCCCGCCCAGCCGGATCCGCTCGGCCCGGCGGACCAGCTCGTCGACGAACTCGTCGTGCCACTCCCGCTGCACGATCAGCCGGGCACCGGCCGAGCAGACCTGGCCCGAATGCAGGAACACGGCGGTCAGCGCGTAGTCCACGGCGGTCTCGAAGTCCGCGTCGGCGAACACCACGTTCGGGTTCTTGCCGCCCAGCTCGAGGGCCACCTTCTTCACGGTCGCCGCGGCGGTCGCGGCGATCACCTTCCCGGTGGCCAGCCCGCCGGTGAACGACACCAGGTCGACGTCCGGGTGCTCGGACAGCGGCGCGCCCGCCTCCGGGCCCGCGCCGAGCACGAGGTTCGCGACGCCCGCGGGCAGGCCGGCCTCGCTGAGCAGCTTCATCAGCATGATCGACGTGTGCGGCGTCAGCTCGCTGGGCTTGAGCACGAACGTGTTGCCCGCGGCCAGCGCCGGCGCGACCTTCCAGATGGTCTGCAGCAGCGGGTAGTTCCACGGCGTGATCAGCCCGCACACGCCGACCGGCTCGTGCACGATCCGGCTGAACGAGTCCGCGCTGCCGGTGTCCACCACGCGCCCGGCGTCGTTGGCCGCGAGCTTGCCGAAGTAGCGCAGGCAGGCGGCGATGTCGGCCATGTCGTAACGGCTCTCCACCAGGCGTTTGCCAGTGTCCAGCGATTCGGCGCGGGCGAACGCCTCGGCGTCGCGGTCGAGCAGGGCGGCGGTGTGCAGCAGCAGGTCGCCACGCGCGGCGGCGGCGGTCGAGGGCCAGGGACCGGTGTCGAAGGCGCGGCGGGCGGCGGCGATGGCCGCTTCGGTGTCCGCGCGGCCGGCCTCGTCGACCGTGCCGACCGGGGTCCCGTCCGCCGGGCACCGGATCTCGCGGCGGCCACCCGCTTTCGCGTTCACCCATTCGCCACCGATGTACAAGTCCGCCATGAGGTCCTCTCGCGATCGTTTCCGGTGTCCGGATTATCGCGGCCACGCGGGGTGACCGCGAGTCGGCCGAGGCCGTCACCGGACCGGTTGTGACGAGGCTCCCGCCCCGTCGCGGTCGAGTGACCCTGGTCACAAACCGGCCGGAAGAGAACCTCGCGGCGCGGCCCGCCGACTTCCCGGACGACGACTGCGGCGGGCCGGAACGGCGGCCGGGTTTCCCGGGATCCGTAGGCGCGCAATCCCTTTCCCCGTCGCCGAGCGGTCGGCGACAGGGTTCATCTTCAGGAGTGTGGAATATGTCCATTCGCAAGGTGACGGCGGTGGTGAGCGTGACGGTGGCGGCACTGGGGCTCGCCGCCCCGGCCGGCGCGGCGGCCCCGCCGCGAACCTGGGCGCCGTGCACCCAGCTGGCTGGTTCGTGGCCGAAGGACGCGGGCACGGCCGCGGAGTGCACGACGGTGACCGTGCCGGTCGACTACGCCCGGCCGGACGGGCGGACCACGGAACTCGCGGTGGACCGGATCCCCGCGTCCGACCAGGCGCACCGCCGAGGCGTGCTGGTGCTGAACCCGGGCGGGCCGGGCGGCACCGGGATGTCGATGCCGGAGCTGATCCGGACCAGCCGGCTCGGTGAGCTGGGCAAGTACTACGACCTGGTCGGCTTCGACCCGCGCGGCACCGGCTACAGCGGGCAGATCGACTGCCAGGCGCTGGGCGGCGCGCCGGAGCCGCGGCCGGGGGAGTCCGAAAAGGACCAGTGGCTCGACCAGATCCGCTGGCGGGGCACCAAGTACGCCGGCTGTGCGGCGAAGGACCCG
Source organism: Amycolatopsis sp. (assembly GCA_036502365.1). GTDB lineage: Bacteria > Actinomycetota > Actinomycetes > Mycobacteriales > Pseudonocardiaceae > Amycolatopsis. The sequence goes on along the minus strand of DASXYS010000087.1, from coordinate 69,086 downwards.
GAGTTCGCCGGCAGCCTCGGCGCGGTCACGATCGCCCGTGACGTCGACCGGATCCGCGAGGTGCTGGGCGAGCGGAAGATCAACTACTTCGGCGTCTCCTGGGGCACCGCGCTGGGCGCGACCTACCGCAGCCTGTTCGACGAGCACGTGGACAAGATGGCCATCGACTCGGTGCTGCCGCCGGACCTGGACCTCGACCGGTTCGACCAGGTGGAGACCAGGGCGCACGACGAGAACCTGCACCGGTTCGCCGGCTGGATGGCTTCGCGAGACGCCGTGCTCCACCTGGGCAAGACGGCCGACCAGGTGGTGGCCACGGAGCTGGCGATGTCCGCCGAGCTGAAGGCCCACCCGCGGCAGATCGTTCAGAACGGGGTGCCGCTCACGCTGGACGACACCTGGGTGTTCAACCAGGTCGGGACCACCTCTCCGGGGTGGGCGACCGCGGCCTCGGCGCTGGCCGCGGTGCACGCCGGGAAGGACCCGGCTCCGTCGGCGCAGGCCCAGGCCCAGGAACCGGCCGCGGGAGCGTTCGGCTGGGACGAGAAGCGCCCGTACGCGCTGAACCGGTACGTGCAGCACGCGGTCAACTGCGCCGATTCCACCAGCAGCCGTGATCTGGACCAGGTGTGGAATGACTACAGCGCCACGGAGGCGCGCTACCCGCTGTCGGCCGGCGGTCAACCGGGCTACTCGGGTAGCTGCGTGGATTGGCCGTACACCGGGAAGTACATCGACTACCGGCCCGGCCACAGCCCCTTGCAGCTCGTCGCGCACCGCTACGAATCCGTGACGCCGTACCAAGGCGCCCTGGAAATGCAGCAGCGCATCGGCGGTTCGGTCCTCACGGTGGGCGACGACGTGCACGGATCGCTGGCGAAGCTGCCGTGTGCGAGCAAGCTGGTCCGGTTTTTCGACACCGGGGTGCCGATCACCGGCAGCTGCGACGGTGCGCCGAGCCCGGAGCCTCAGCCCGTCCCGTGACGGGAACGGATCATCGAGACCACGCGGAGTGATCACAGGTCGGCCGGGTGGCCAGGTTTCGCACTCGACAGTGGAGTTGCGCGCGGGCCGGGCTTGTGATTCACGACGCGGGCGGCCGAGGCGAGGTGGCGCCCGTCCGTAGACTGGCTCGAACGCGGCGGAGCGAAGGGAACCAGGCGAGGTGGAGCTGTGACGATGCTGGACTCGGTGCACGGACCGGCCGACCTGAAGCGGCTGAGTGTCGAGGACCTCGACGAGCTGGCCGCCGAAATCAGGGATTTCCTGGTGGACAAGGTGCGGCGCTCCGGCGGTCATCTCGGCCCGAACCTCGGTGTCGTGGAGCTCACGCTCGCGCTGCACCGCGTGTTCGACTCGCCGCGGGACGCGATCGTGTGGGACGTCGGGCACCAGTCCTACGTGCACAAGATCGTGACCGGGCGGCACGGCGAGTTCGACCGGCTGCGCCAGCTCGGCGGCCCGACCGGCTACCCGTCGCGGGCCGAGAGCGAGCACGACCTGGTGGAGAACAGCCACGCGTCCACCGCACTGTCCTATGTGGACGGCTTGGCGAAGGCGTTCGAGCTGTCCGGCGGCGAGCGGCGGCACGCGGTCGCGGTGGTCGGCGACGGCGCGCTGACCGGCGGCATGTGCTGGGAGGCGCTCAACAACATCGCGGCGAACCGGGACCGCCCGGTGGTGATCGTGGTCAACGACAACGGCCGGTCCTACTCGCCGACCATCGGCGGGGTCGCCGACCACCTGGCCTCGTTGCGGCTTCAGCCCGGCTACGAGCGGCTGCTCGACGGCGGCCGCGAGATCCTGCGTCACACCCCCGTGGTGGGCAAGCCGATCTACGCCGCCTTGCACGCCGCGAAGGCCGGCCTCAAGGACGCGCTGACCCCGCAGATGATGTTCTCCGACCTGGGCCTGAAGTACCTCGGCCCGGTGGACGGGCACGACCTGGTGGCGCTGGAGAAGGCCTTCCACACCGCCCGCGCGTTCGGCGGCGCGGTGATCGTGCACGTGGTCACCGAGAAGGGCCACGGCTACGCGCCCGCGGTGAACCACCAGGCCGACCAGATGCACCAGACCGACCCGATCGACCCGGAGACCGGGCTGCCGCCGGTGAAGGGCCCGAGCTGGACCGGGGTGTTCGGCGACGAGCTGGCGAAGATCGGCGCCGAGCGCGAGGACGTCGTCGCGATCACCGCGGCGATGCTGCGCTCGACCGGGCTGGAGAAGTTCGCCGAGCGGTTCCCGGACCGCTGGTTCGACGTCGGCATCGCCGAGCAGCACGCCGTCACCTCGGCGGCCGGGCTGGCGATGGGCGGCTACCACCCGGTGGTGGCGGTCTACTCGACGTTCCTCAACCGCGCGTTCGACCAGGTGCTGATGGACGTCGCGCTGCACCGCCAGCCGGTGACGCTGGTGCTGGACCGGGCGGGCATCACCGGGCCGGACGGGCCGAGCCACCACGGCATGTGGGACCTTTCGCTGCTGGGCATGGTGCCCGGCATGCGCGTGGCCGCGCCGCGTGACCCGGGCACCCTGCGCGAGGAGCTGCGCGAAGCCGTGTCCATTGAGGACGGTCCGAGTGCGCTGCGGTTCTCGAAGGGCTCGGTGGGCCCGGACGTGCCGGCCCTCGAACGGATCGGCACGGTCGACGTGCTGCGCCGCCCGAGCGAGGTGTGCACGCCGGACGTGCTGCTGGTCGCCGTGGGCTCGTTCGCGAAGCTGGGCCTCGAAGCCGCCGATCGCCTGGCGGACCAGGGCATCGGCGTGACCGTGGCCGACCCGCGCTGGGTGGTGCCGGTGCCCGCGGAGCTGGTCGCGCTCGCCGAGCAGCACAAGCTCGTGGTGACGGTGGAGGACAGCGGCCGCCACGGTGGCTTCGGCTCCGCGCTGGCCACCGTCCTGCGCGACGCCGAGTGCGACGTCCCGCTGCGTGATTTGGCTGTGCCGCAGGACTTCCACGAGCACGGCACCCGCAACGAGGTCCTCGACCGGGTGGGCCTGACCGCTCAGGACGTGGCCCGGCGCATCACCGAGTGGGCCTCCGGGCGGCTGGGCTCGGCGGCTCAGGAAGTGCCGGCCGAGAACCCGCGAAGCTGACCGACGTCAGACGGCGCGTTCCCGGTTTCCCGGGGACGCGCCGTTTTCGCGTTGGTGCGTCACGCTTCCGCAGTCACCACGGCGGTGTCCACCTGAGCCGCGCAGGGGGCCGGTGATCAACGCCATCGGCGCCAGCACGAGGCCGCCGAGCACGACGCACACCCCTCACTCGAAGCGGGTCATCACATGCTTGACGCGGGTGTACTCGGCGAACGCGTAGGCCGAGAGGTCCAGCTCACGAGCCGGAATGGCCGAAGCCGCCGTGCGGCATCTCCGCCACCAGCGGCCCGTGCGTGTTCACCCAGACACAGCCGAAGTCCAGGTCGCGCGAAAGGCGGGCGGCGCGGCCGAGGTCATTCGTCCAGACCGAGGAAGCCAGCCCGTACGGCACGTCGTTCGCCAGCTCCACCGCGTGCTCCTCGCCGGTGAACGGCTGCACGGTGACCACCGGCGCGAAGACCTCCTCCTGCACGATCTCGTCGTCCTGGCGCAGCCCGGAGATCACCGTCGGCGCGAAGTGGAAGCCGGGCCCGGGCGCGGTGCCGCCGGTCTCGACCAGCGCGTGGGTGGGCAGCCGGTCCACCAGGCCGAGCACCCGGTCAAGCTGCGCGCGGCTGTTCAGCGGGCCGTAGTCCACGCCGGGGCGGACCGCGGCGGCCGCCTTGACCAGCTCGGTGACGAACTCGTCGTGCACGCTCTCGTGCACCAGCACCCGGCTGCCCGCGGTGCAGTCCTGGCCGGCGTTGTACGACGCGGCGCCGAAGATGCCCGCCGCCGTTTCGGCCAGGTCGACGTCGCCGAACACCAGCAGGGGAGCGTTGCCGCCGAGTTCCAGGTGTGTCCGCTTGAGGTCGGCCGCCGCGACGGTGGCCACGTCGATCCCGGCGCGCGTCGAGCCGGTGATGGAGACCAGTTCGGTGAGCGGGTGCGCCACGAGCGCTCGGCCGGTCTCCCGGTCGCCGCACAGCACGTTGAACACGCCCGGGGGCAGGAATTCCGCGGCCACCCGCGCGAGCAGCACGGCCGTGGACGGGGTCGTCTCGGCGGGCTTGAGCACCACGGTGTTCCCGGCGGCCAGCGCCGGCGCGATCTTCCAGACGCCCATCATCAGCGGGTAGTTCCACGGCGCGATCTGCGCGCACACACCGACCGGCTCGCGGCGGATCACCGAGGTGTGGCCGGGGGTGTACTCACCCGCGGCCGTGCCCTCCAATTGCCGGGCGGCGCCCGCGAAGAACCGCAGCGCGCTCACGCACTCCGGGATCTCCTCGTCCAGCACGACGGCGCGGATCTTGCCGGTCTCGCGGACTTCCGCGTCGGCGAACTCGTCGGCGCGGGCCTCCAGCGCGTCGGCGATCTTCAGCAGCGCGTGCTGCCGCTGCGCCGGGGTGCTCCGGCGCCAGGTCTTGAACGCGCGGGCCGCGGCCGTCATCGCCGCGTCCACTTCGGACTGTCCGGAGCAGGCGCTGGTGCCGAAAACCGTGCCGGTGGCCGGATCGGTCAGCTCGAGGGATCCTCCGGCCGTCGCGGAAGCGCCGTCGACGAAGTTGAGGACGTGGGTCACCGCTGCTCCAGGTGGGTCGGGGCGAACATCTTCAGCACGGCCGGCAGCACGACCACGGACGGGCCCGGGGTCCGCAGCGCCGACGCCAGGTCCGCGCCCACGGTGTCCAATGAGGACAACCGCGCGGGCACGCCGAAGGACTCCGCCAGCGCGACGAAGTCCGGCCGTGGCAGCTCGGTCGCGGTGGTCCGGCCGAACGTGTCGGTCAGGTACTCGCGGAGGATGCCGTAACCGCCGTCGTCGACCACGAGCCATGTGACGTCGAGGCCGTGCTGCACGGCGGTCGCCAGCTCGGCCAGGCCGTACATCGCGCCGCCGTCGCCGGAGACGCCCAGCGCGGTGATCCCGGTGGCCGCGGCGCCGAGCGCGCCGGGCAGGCCGTAACCCAGGCCGCCGGCGCCCTGCGCGGTGTGGATCGGCGCGCCGTCCGGGTTCCACACCGACCACGCCCAGTAGGCGGCGATCGTCATGTCCCAGAACGTCTGCGTGCCGGGCGGCAGCGCCGCGCGGATGTCGTCCACCAGCTTGCGCTCGGCCGTCAGCGCCTGACTGTCCAATCGCGACTCGACCCGGGCGAGCAGTTCCTTGACCGCGGCCTCGGCCCGGCCGTCGGAACGTCGCATCGGCACGTGCTCCAGCAGCGCTTGCAGGGTGAGCCGGACGTCGGCGTGCAGGCCGAGCGCGGGGTAGTTCGACTCCAGCTTGCCCAGGTCGGCCTCGACCTGGACCAGCCGCCCGCGCGGGGCGAACTCGCGGTAGTTGCTGGACAGCTCGCCCAGCCCGGAGCCCAGCACCAGCAGCACGTCGGCGGCGGCGAGGAACTCCGTGGTGTGCCAGTCCTCCAGCCACGAGCGCGCGGACAGCTCGTGGTCCCAGCCGAACACGCCCTTGCCGCCGAACGTCGACACCACCGGCGCGCGCAACGCTTCGGCGAGCGCCTTCAGCTCGGCGTGCGCGCCGGAGCGCAGCGCGCCACCGCCGGCGAGGATCACCGGGTTCTTCGCCCCGGCAAGCAACTTCGCCGCCTCGTCCACCAGCTCCGGCAACGGCTCCAGCGGCACCGGCGCGGCGGTCACCGACGTCAGTGGCGGCAGCGAAACCGGCTGCAGCAACACGTCCTGCGGGATCTCCACCCACACCGGCCCGTACGGCGCGGTCGCCGCCGACGCCCAAGCCTCGCGCAGTGCGGTCGGGATCTGGCTGGCCGCGCGGACCACGTGCACGGACTTCACCACGTCGCGGAAGCTCGCCTGCTGATCGGGCAGCTCGTGCAGGTAGCCGTGCCGCCCGCCGCCGAGCCCGGCGACCGGGATCTGGCTGGAGATCCCCAGCACCGGCACGGATGCCGCGCGCGATTCCTGCAGCGACGCCAGGGTGAGCAGCGCGCCGGGGCCGGTGGAGACGACCATCGGCGTCACCGGCACCGGGCCATCCGGGTCGGCCGCGAGCCGCGCGCGGGCGTGCCCGTCGGCGGCGAAGGCCAGATTGTTCTCCACGCGCGAGCTGACCACTCGCACTTCGTCCGCGCGCCGCAGCGCCTCGAACAGGCCCAGCGCGTGCTGCCCGGGCAGGCCGAACACCGTGTCCGCGCCGAGCGCGCGCAGCGTCTCGACGACGACGTCACCACCGATGCGGGTCATTCGCCCTTCCTCAACGCCAGCAGGCCGACCAGGTCGTAGGCCACGTGCGAGGCCGCGACGGCGGTGATGTCGGCGTGGTCGTAGGCCGGGGCCAGCTCGACCACGTCGGCGCCGATCAGGTTCGTGTCGCGCAGCCCGCGCAGGATCTCCAGCAGCTCACGGCTGGTCAGGCCGCCCGCCTCGGGCGTGCCGGTGCCGGGCGCGTGCGCGGGGTCGAGCACGTCGATGTCCACCGAGACGTACAGCGGCCGGTCGCCGATCCGCTGGCGCAGCGCGTCGACCGTCTCGTCGACGCCGCGGCGCATCACGTCGCCGGAGGTGACGATGCCGAAGCCGAGCCGGCGGTCCTCTTCGAGGTCGCGCTTGCCATACAGCGGCCCGCGAGTGCCGACGTGCGACAGCGCGCTCGTGTCGAGGATGCCCTCTTCGGCCGCGCGACGGAACGGCGTCCCATGCGTGTAGGGCTCGCCGAAGTAGGTGTCCCAGGTGTCGAGGTGCGCGTCGAAGTGAAGCAGCGCAACGGGTCCGTGCTTCTTCGCGGCCGCGCGCAGCAGCGGCAGGGCGATCGTGTGGTCGCCGCCGACGGTCACCAGCCGGGTGCCGTTCGCCGTCAGCGCCTCGGCTTCCTGTTGCAGCGTCTCGATGGCCTCACCTACGTGGAACGGGTTCACGGCGATGTCGCCCGCGTCCACCACCTGCTTCTCGGCGAAGGGGGAGACGTCGAGCGCCGGGTGGTACGGCCGGAGCAGCCGGCTGGCCTCGCGCACGGCCGCCGGGCCGAAGCGGGCGCCCGGCCGGTACGAAACCCCGGAGTCGAACGGCACGCCGACCACGGCGACGTCGGCGTGCTCCACCTCGTCGATCCGCGGCAGCCGCGCGAAGGTGGCGAAACCGGCGAAGCGCGGGACCCGCGACGAGTCGAGCGGTCCGATCGGGGGCTGGTCAGTCACTGCGGTTCACTCCTGATTCTGGTCATTCCTGATGCCGGTGGGGTTTCAGGCTTCGACGGCCGCGGCGGTGGCCTCGGCCGTCTGCTCCTCTTCGGCGGCCGCGGAGCCGTTCAGGCGCCGCGTCCAGACCGACAGGATGCTTTCGGGGGTGCGCGGTGTCGCGAGGCTGACCCCGACGTAAACGACCAGGCTCGCGCCGAGGCCCCAGTAGATCGGGCTGTTGGCGGCGACCCCGTCGATGATCATGAACGCGACCACGGAAACGGTGCCGGCGACCATCGACGCGTACGCGCCCTGGCGGGTGCCGCGCCGCCAGAACAGCGCGCCGAGGATCGCCACCAGCAGGCCGCCGACGAGGAGGTCGTAGGCGATGGTGAGGGCGTTCACCACGTCGTCCACCACCATCGCGAGGCCGATCGCGAGGACGCCGAGCACCAGCGTGGTGATCCGGTTGCGCAGCACCTCGCCGGCCTTCAGCCCGACCTTGCGCAGCAGGTCGGACGTCGTGGTGGTGGCGCAGGCGATCAGCGCGCCGCTGGAGGTGGACATCAGCGCGGACAGCGCGGCGGCCAGCACCAGCCCGCGGACGCCAGTGGGCAGCAGCCGCTCGGCGATGGTGGCGAAGGCGTCCTGCGCGCTCCCGATGTCCGGGTACAGCACCTTCGCCGCGGTGCCGATGAGCGCGCCGGCCACGCCGTAGACCAGGCAGTAGACGCCCGAGATGATGCCGCCGCCGGTGGCCACCTTGGGCGTGCGCGCGGTGAACACGCGCTGCCAGATGTCCTGGCCGATGAGCAGGCCGAAGGTGTAGATCAGGAAGTAGGTGAAGATCGTCTGCCCGCCGATGGCGGTGAACTCGAAGTACGTCGCGTCGAGCTTGGCCGCCATGCCGTCGAAGCCGCCCGCGGAGGTGATCGCGATCGGCAGCAGCACGAACAGGATGCCGATGGTCTTGATCACGAACTGCGCGATGTCGGTGAGCGTGATCGACCACATGCCGCCCAGCACCGAGTAGAGCACCACGATCGAGCCGCCGATGGCGATGCCCGCCCAGCTGGGGATCGAGAACAGCACCTTGAAGATCGAGGCGAACGCCAGTGTCGAGGTGACCGTGAGCATCAGCGTGTAGCCCCACATCACCACCCCGGACACGGCGCTGGTGCGGCCGCCGTAGCGCAGGTCGAGCATCTCGCCGACGGTGTACACGCGCAGCTTCACCAGCCGCCGCGCGAACACCGCGTGCAGCACCAGGATGCCGGCGCCGATGGCGATCACCAGCCACGCGCCGGAGATGCCGTAGGTGTAGCCGAGCTTCACGCCGCCGACCGTGGACGCACCGCCGAGCACCACGGCCGACATCGTGCCGGAGTACATGAACCAGCCCAGCCGCCTGCCCGCCACCAGATAGTCGGACTTGGTCTTCGCCAGCCGGAGCCCGATCCAGCCGACGCCGATCATGCCCGCGATGTACAGCGCGATCACCGCGTAGTCGCCGCCCACGGTGTCCTCCTCGTCCTCGGCCGGTGTTCCGGTCACCGTAGGTTCGCCCGGCACCCCTCCGACATGGGACGATCTGTCCAGGAACCCTCGAAGGCCAGGATGAAATGACCCGCAACCTCGATCTGTCGACCGCTGAGGTGAATGTCCCGTTACGAGCCGTTGTCGGCAACCCGGAACTGGGACTCGACGTCGTCCCCGAGACGCTGCGGCCGGGCGCGCTCGACGAGCCGGTGCGGTGGGCGCACGTCAGCGAGCTGGACGATCCCGCGCCGTACCTGCTCGGCGCCGAGCTGGTGCTCACCGCGGGGGTGAACCTGCCGCGCGAGCCGCCGCAGGCCGAGCGGTACGTCCGCCGGCTGCGCGACGCGGGCGTGACGGCGCTCGGTTTCGGCCTCACACCAACGATGTACGAAACTTTGCCGGAGCCGTTGCGCGCGGCGTGCGCGCGGCACGGGCTGCCGCTGCTGGTGGTCCCGCCGCGGACGCCGTTCCTCGCGATCAGTCGCGCGGTGGCCGTCGCGCTGGCCGAAGCGGGCCAGCGCGAGCGGCGGCGGGTGGCGGTCGCGCGTGAGGCGCTGACACGCGCGGCGGGCGGTGGCCTCGGCGAGCTGGTGACGGCGCTGGGCGAACGGCTGCAGGGCTGGTCGGCGCTGGTCGGCGCGGCCGACGCCCTGGTCGCCGCGCACAACGCGCCCCAGCCGTTGCCGCCGGAGGTCCGCGAGCTGCTCGAGACCGTGCGCGCGGGCAGCGGCATCCGCAGCGCGACCACGGAGCTGCCGGACGGCACGTACGTCGTCGCGCAGCCGGTGTACCCGCAGGCCACCGCCGCGAACCTGCTGGTGCTGGGCCGGCGGCAGCGGTTCGACGGCGGCGACCGCGCGATCCTCGCCGTCGGCGCGGCGCTGCTCGGGCTGGTCGGCCGGGCGGGTTCGGACGCCGCGGAGCTGGGCGCGGCGGCCACCGGCCTGCTGCTCGGCCAGGACGGCGCAGACGCGCTGGCGAAGCTGGTGGGCGGCACGGAATGCCGGCTCATCGCGGGCGTGGCGTACCGGCGCGGACCGGACGAACCGGCCCGCCGGCACGACTGGCTGCGCGCGCGGCTGGACACCCCGCTGGTCCAGGTGCGGCCGGGCCCGCGGTTCCTCGCGATCGCCGGCACCGAGCCCGCCGACCTCGGCGGGCTGCGCGAGCACGGCTGGCTCGCCGTCGCCGGGTCACCCGTCACCGAAGCCTCGCTGCTGCCCGGCGCCGTCGCGGAGGCCGAGCTGCTGCTCGCCCGGGCGCGGGCGCTGGAACGCCCGGTGGTGGCGGACACGCCGGACCTCGACGCGCTCGTCGCCCCGGACGCGGCCGGCGCGTTCGCCGCGCGAATGCTGGCCCCGCTGCACGAACTGGACCGCGCGCACGACCGTCAGCTGGTCCCGACCCTGCGCGCCTGGCTCGCCCACCACGGCGGCTGGGACCGCACCGCGGCCGAGCTCGGCGTGCACCGCAACAGCGTCCGGCACCGGATCGGGCAGGCCGAGCGGGTGCTGGGCGCCGACCTGGCCGACCCCGAGACCCGGATGCGGCTGTGGTTCGCGCTGCGCTGGAGCTGAGTGTCCATTCAGGTCTCTCAGGCGCTCTCAGGAAACTGTGGGATTGTGGTGTCGTGCGTGTTCTGGTAGTCGAAGACGAAGAGCCCTTGGCCGATGCGATCGCCCGCGGGCTGCGCCGTGAAGGCATGGCGGTGGACGTCGCGCTGACCGGCGACGACGGGCACGAGAAGTCGTCCGTCACGCGGTACGACGTGGTCCTGCTCGACCGCGACCTGCCCGGGATGTCCGGTGACGAGCTGTGCCGCGAGATCGTCGCGTCCGGCGAGCTGACGCGGGTGCTCATGCTCACCGCGAGCAGCTCCGTCTCCGACCGGGTGGACGGGCTGTCCCTCGGCGCCGACGACTATCTCGCGAAGCCCTTCGCGTTCCCCGAGCTGGTGGCGCGGGTGCGCGCGCTCGGCCGCCGCGCGACCCCGGCGGCACCGCCGCTGCTGACCGCGGCCGACGTCGAGCTCGACCCGGCCAAGCGCACCGTGCGCCGCGCCGCCGGGCCGGTCGAGCTGACCCGCAAGGAGTTCGGCGTGCTCGAGGTGCTGCTGTCCGCGGCCGGCTCGGTGGTCAGCAGCGAAGAGCTGCTGGAGCGGGTGTGGGACGAGAACGCCGACCCGTTCACCACCACCGTGCGGGTCACCGTGATGACCCTGCGGAAGAAGCTGGGCGAGCCGGGCATCATCGAGACCGTGGTCGGCTCGGGGTACCGCGTGCCGGATCCGGCGGCCGGCGCCGAGTGAACCTGCCCGGCACGCGCAGCCTGCGGGCCCGGGTCACGATCCTGGCGACCGTGCTGGTGGCCGCGGCGGGCTTGCTGCTGCTGTGGCTCGCGTGGTCGCTCGTGGGCGACGCGGTGGACGCCGTGCCGCACATGCCGCCCGGCACGATCGTGCGCGTGGACGGCGTCGACGTCGACGCGTCCACCCTCGCCCAGCACCTGCGCACCCACGCGGTGAACCGGGTGCTGCTCTTCGGCTCGCTGGCGTTCTGCTTCGTGGTGGCCGCGGCCGCGATCCTGGCCTGGACGTTCACCTCCCGCGTGCTCGCGCCGCTGCGCGAGATCACCGGCACCGCGCGGCGGCTGTCGGTGGAGTCGATGGGGGAGCGGATCGGCGACATCCGCTCGCGCGACGAGCTGGCCGAGCTGGCCGGCACCTTCGACGACATGCTCGACCGGCTGCAGGCGGCGTTCGACGCGCAGCGCCACTTCGTCGCGAACGCCAGCCACGAGCTCCGCACCCCGCTTTCGGTCATCCGCACCGAATTGGACGTGACGCTGTCCGACGAGCAGGCGGACGAGGCCGAGCTGCGCCGCATGGGCGGGGTGGTCCGCGACGCGACCGAGCGCGCCGGGCAGCTGGTGAACTCGTTGCTGCTGCTGGCCCGGACCGACGGCGCGGGCCTCGCGGTGCGCGAGCGGGTGGACCTCTCCGTGCTCGTCGAGCGGGCCTGGGCCGCGGTGCGCTCGGAGGCCGCGTTGCGCAACCTGCGCGCGGACTTCAGCGTCGCCGGCGCCCCGGCGTACGGCGATCCCGCCCTGCTGGAGCGGATCGCGGGCAACCTGGTGGAGAACGCGGTGCGCCACAACGTCGACGGCGGCTGGCTCGAGATCGTGACCCAGCCGGGTCCGCAGTGGTCGCTGCTGCGCGTGCGCTCCTCGGGCGGCCTGCTCGACCCGGGCGCGGTGCCGGAGCTGTTCGAGCCGTTCCGCCGCGCCGGCGTCGCCCGCACCGCCCGCACGGGCGCCGGCCTCGGCCTCTCCATCGTCCGCGCCGCGGTCCAGGCCCACGGCGGCACGGTCGTCGCCGAACCGGTGGTGGGCGGTGGCCTGACGGTGGTGGTCCACTTGCCGGTGGGGCCGGGTGTAGCACAGCTGTAGCGCTCAACCAGGGAAAGCGCTACAGTTGACCCATGGAAGCCACCATCGGCCAGCGTGAGCTGAGGAATGACAACGCGGAGATCATGCGCCGGGTCGAAGCCGGCGAGAGTTTCACCGTGACCCGCAACGGAAAGCCGGTCGCCGACCTGATTCCGCACCTGGGCACGGTCGACCGGGGCCGGACGCTGCACGAAGTCCAGGCGAGCTTCTGCCGGTTGTCCCCGATGGACAGTGCCGAATGGCGCCGTGAGCGCGAGGAGGCCGACGCGGTCTTCGGCGAAGACGACCCGCTGACCACCGAGGCCCGCCCGTGACCACCGGTCCGCGGGTGCTGCTCGACACCTGCGCGGTGATCGACCTCGAACGGCTCGACCTGGGCGCGTACGCCGATGCCCGCCCGGCCGTGAGCGCGGTGACGATCGCCGAGCTGGGCTACGGGATGGACGTCGACGACCCGATCCGCCGCCTGGACCGGACCGAGCGGTTCTACGCCGTGCTCGACCACTTCGAGGTGCTGGCGTTCGACACCGCCGCGGCCAAGATCTACGCCACGATGGCGGCGCTGGTACGCCGGAACGGACGTAATCCGCGCCCCCGCCGGATGGACCTGCAGATCGCCGCGACCGCGGCCGCGCACCGGATGCCCCTGCTTACCCGCAACGGCAAGGACTTCGCCGGGCTGGAGCGACTGCTCCAGGTCGCCGACCTCTGACCTTCCACGGCGGCTGAACCCTCCACTGTGGACCATTCGTCCGTGAAGGCCTCCTTACCCGCGTCCAATGCTGGTAAGGAGGCCTTCGCGGACCGATGAAGCGATCAGGCCGTCGGCACCGAAGCGACGCCCGGCGCGAGGAACGGCTTGCCGTTCACCCGCTCCGAGACCCCCGAGCGGTCCAGGTACGGCGTGATGCCGCCGTTCCAGAACGGCCAGCCCGCGCCCAGGATCAGGCACAGGTCGATGTCCTGGGCCTGGACGACCACACCCTCGTCGAGCATGATGCGGATCTCCTCGGCGATCGCCGCCAGCGCGCGCTCGCGCACCTGCTCGGCGGTGGACGGCGAGTCGCCGCGCGTCCACAGCTGCGCGACCTCCGGGTCGAGCGACTGGTTCCCGGCGGAGTCCCAGGTCCAGACGCCCTTCTTGCCCGCCTGCACGAACTTGGCCAGGTTCTCGCTGACGGTGAAGCGGTCCGGGAACGAGCCGTGCAGCGTCTCGCCCACGTGCAGGGCGATCGCCGGGCCGACGAGCTGCATCAGCGTCAGCGGCGTCATCGGCAGGCCGAGCGGCTCCAGCGCGACGTCGGCGACCTCGAAGGGCGTGCCCTCGTCGACGGCCACCAGCACCTCGCCGAGGAAGCGCAGCAGCAGCCGGTTGACCACGAACGCGGTGGCGTCCTTGACCAGCACGCTGGACTTCTTCAGCTGCTTGCCGACCGAGAACGCGGTCGCCAGCGCCGCGTCGTCGGTCTTCTCGCCGCGCACGATCTCCAGCAGCGGCAGCACGGCCACCGGGTTGAAGAAGTGGAAGCCGACGACCCGCTCCGGGTGCTGCAGCTTCGACGCCATCGCGCTGATCGACAGCGACGAGGTGTTCGTCGCCAGGATCGCCTCGGGCGAGACGTGCTGCTCCAGCTCGGCGAACACCTGCTGCTTCACGCCCAGCTCTTCGAACACCGCCTCGATCACGAAGTCCGCGTCGGCGAACGCGGCCTTGTCGAGCGAGCCGGAGACGAGCGCCTTGAGCCGGTTCGCGCCGTCCGGCGAGAGACGCTTGCGCGCCAGCAGCTTGTCGATCTCGTCGTGGACGTAGCCCACGCCCTTGTCCACCCGAGCCTGGTCGACGTCGGTGAGCACCACCGGCACCTTGAGGCGGCGCACGAACAGCAGCGCGAGCTGGCTGGCCATCAGGCCGGCGCCGACGATGCCGACCTTGTTCACCTTGCGCGCCAAGGACTTGTCCGGCGCGCCGGCCGGCCGCTTCGCGCGCTTGTTGACCAGGTTGAACGAGTACAGCCCGGCGCGCAGCTCGTCGGACATGAGCAGCTCGGCGAGCCCGTCGGTCTCCGCCGCGTACCCGCGGTCGAGATCGTTCGCCCGGGCCAGCTCCAGCAGCTCGACGGCCTTGGTGGCCCCCGGCGAAGCGCCGTGCGTGCGACCATCCACAATGGACTTCGCCCGCCCGATCGCCTGGTCCCACTCCTCGCCGCGGTCGATCTCGCGCCGCGCGGGAGTGACCTCGCCGCGCACGACCTTCGCCAGCCACAGCAGTGACTGCTCGAGGTAGTCGGCCGAGCCGAAGACCGCGTCGACGATCCCGAGCTCGGCCGCCTTCTTGACGTTGAGCATCTTGTTCTGCGCCAGCGCGTTCTCGATGATCACGGTGACGGCGGCGTCCGGCCCGATCAGGTTCGGCAGCAGCTGCGTGCCGCCCCAGCCCGGGAACAGGCCGAGGAAGACCTCCGGGAACGCGATCGCGGCGGTGTTCTCCGACAGCGTCCGGTAGTGGCACGACAGCGCGAGCTCGAGCCCGCCGCCCATCACCGCGCCGTTGACGAAGCCGAACGTCGGGATCTCCGACTCGGTCAGGCGGCGGAACACGTCGTGGCCGGTCTGCGCGATCTCGCGCGCCAGCTTCGGGTCCGCCACGGCCTCGACGCCGGACAGGTCGGCGCCGACGGCGAAGATGAACGGCTTGCCGGTGACGGCGATCGCGGCCGGCTCGGCGGCGAACGCCCGGTCCAGCGCCGCGTTCAGCGACACCAGGCCCTGCGGGCCGAAGGTGTTCGGCCGGGTGTGGTCGTGGCCGTTGTCCAGGGTGACGAGCGCGACCGGCTTGTCCAGCCCGGGCACCTTGACCAGGTTCGTGACGGCGGTGGTGACGACCTCGTCCGGGAACGCGGCCTTCGCCTCTTCAGCGGTGAACGTCATTACTTCGCCCCCTCAAACGCCGGGTTCTCCCAGATCACGGTGCCGCCCATGCCGATGCCGATGCACATCGTGGTCATGCCGTAGCGGACGTCGGGCCGCTCGGCGAACTGGCGCGCCAGCTGCGTCATCAGCCGGACGCCGGACGAGGCCAGCGGGTGGCCGCAGGCGATCGCGCCGCCCCACTGGTTCACCCGCGGGTCGTCGTCGGCGATGCCGAAGTGGTCGAGGAACGCGAGCACCTGCACCGCGAACGCCTCGTTGATCTCGAACAGGCCGATGTCGTCGATCGACAGGCCGGTGCGCTTGAACAGCTTCTCGGTGGCCGGCACCGGGCCGATGCCCATGACCTCCGGCTCGACGCCGGCGAAGGAGTAGCCGACCAGCCGCATCGCGACGGGCAGGCCCAGATCGCGGGCGGTCTCCTCGTCGGCGAGCAGCGACGCGGTGGCGCCGTCGTTGAGGCCAGCGGCGTTGCCCGCGGTGACTCGGCCGTGCGGGCGGAACGGCGTCTTCAGCTTCGCCAGCTGCTCGACGGTCGTGCCCGGGCGCGGCGGCTCGTCCTCGGTCGCCAGACCCCAGCCGAGTTCCTTGGACCGGGTCGCGACGGGCACCAGCTCCGGGCCGATCTTGCCGGTCTTCACGGCCTCGGCGTACCGCTCCTGGCTGCGCGCCGCGTAGGCATCGGTGCGCTCCTTGGTGATCTCCGGGAACCGATCGTGCAGGTTCTCCGCGGTCTGGCCCATCACCAGCGCGGTCGGGTCGACCAGCTTGTCGGCGATGATGCGCGGGTTGGGGTCCACGCCCTCGCCCATCGGGTGGCGGCCCATGTGCTCGACGCCGCCCGCGATGGCGATGTCGTAGGCGCCGAAGCCGATCCCGCTCGCGGCGGTGGTCACGGCCGTCATCGCGCCCGCGCACATGCGGTCGATCGCGTAGCCCGGCACCGATTTCGGCAGCCCGGCCAGCAGCGCGGCCGTGCGCCCGATCGTCAGCCCCTGGTCGCCGATCTGCGTGGTCGCGGCGACGGCCACCTCGTCCACTCGCTCGGGCGGCAGCTCGGGGTGCCGCCGCAGCAGCTCTCGGATGGCGTTGACGACGAGGTCGTCCGCGCGGGTTCCGGCGTACATGCCCTTGTCGCCCGCCTTGCCGAAGGGGGTCCGTACCCCTTCGACGAACACGACGTTCCGTACCCCTCGCGCGTTCGGCGCAAGCGGCGGCGTACCTGGTGCGGCCACGAATGCTCCTGAAGTAGACAGAAATCCTGCCCGCAGGGTAGCCCTTGTTACCCACGGGTAACCAGGGGAGTGGCCCGGTCGAGTGGGCGACGGCACACGGGCGGGTGCGCGCCCGCGCTCAGACCTCCACGTCGCGCAGCCGCCGCAGAGTCTGGATGCCGAGCTGGAAGGACTGGGCGCCGAGCCGCAGCGGGCCGAGGGCGGCGCGCAGGGGAGCGTAGACGGCCTCCTCGTTCTGCCCGGTCCCCGCGAAGAACTCGGCGACCGAGGCCTCGACCGCGTTCAGGTCGTCGAAGCTTCCGGCGAGCTGCGCGTATTCGGCCCGCGTCGCATCGACTTGCTCGTCGCTGCCCCGGGCGCGCAGATCCCTGAGATAGCCCCGCACGGCCGCCTCCACCTCGGCGGCCGCGAGCTCGAAGCCGGTGCCGGCGCGACGGGCGCGGATCGCCAGTGGCGTGATCCGCTGGGCCTCGGCGGCCCGGTCCTCGCGGGTCCGGCGCGCGGTCTCGGCCCGTCCTTCGTTAACCAGGCCGGTGATCTCGCCCAGGATCGTGGCGAAGTCCTTGACCTGGCTCAGGATCTGTCCGGCCAGCTCGCCGATCCGCTGGTCGGCGTCCCGCCGGTCACCGCCGGACTCCTGCGCGCCGGGCCAGGCGAGCTGGTTTTCGGCCGCCTCGACGGCCTTGATCAGCTTGCTCGCGACGAGCTTGATCATCCCCCGGAACGCGGCGGTCCCCGGCCCCGAGATCACGGCCTCCTGGATGTCGACGTACTGCAGTTTCTCGACGACCCGGATGCAGGCGTCGTCGCTGTCCCCGGTCAGGAATTCGGGCCCGGCGACCATCAGCGGGAGGATCAGGTCGGTCAGGCCGAGTTCCTTCGCCCGGGCGTAGAACGCGAGCAGCTCGTCGCGGCAGGAGGGGCTCTCCAGGAAGTAGTGCATGGTCACGACGGGGATGAAGACCGTCGCCGCGTCGAGGCCCTTCTCGATGCCGCGGCGCCAGTCCTGGCCCCAGGTGATCGTCTCGCGGTCCAGGAACAGGTCGACCTTGCGGCCGTGCCCCGCCGCGCAGTACTGCTGCAGCTTCTGCTTGAGCGGCGTGATGAAGCCGTCGAAGAGGTCGTCGTCCTCGTGTGTGAAGCTCAGGAAACAGCGGACCGCGGGACGGTCGGACACGAAGTCGGTCAAACCGCACCTCCGGCTGGCTGGTCACCGCAGGCTAAGCCGTGCACCGCTGCCGAGGGAGGGGTGGCGAGAAGATGACCGGGAACTGTCCAGTCTCAGGAAGCAGCCACGGCCTGGAGCGCCTTGGTCAGAGCCGCGGCCGTGAGTTCGACCTGCCACGGCCGGGCGCCGCCCGCGCGCAGGGCGTCGGCGACCACGTCTTCGGACAGGGCTGCCCCGGACGGCGTGGCGGGCGGCCGCCAGCAGGTGCGGCGGACCAGATCCGGCAGCATCAGGTTTTCCACCGGCAGCCGCCGCTCCTCGGCGATGGCCGCGAGAGCGGCGCGGGCCGCCGACAGCCGGGCGGCCGCGTCGGGGTCCTTGTCGGCCCAGCGGTTGACCGGCGGCGGGCCGTCGGTGGACTGGGCGGCCGTCGGCAGCTCGCTTGCCGGCAGCGCCTTCGCGGCCTGCAGGTGACGCAGCCAGCTCGCGGTGTACTTGCGCTGCACCCGGCCGCTGAACACCGGCAGGGCCTGCAACTCCTCGACGGTCTTCGGGTCGGCCGTCACGGCGTTGATGATCGCGCTGTCCGGCAGCACCCGGCTCGGCGCACGGTCGCGCTTGCGGGCCAGCTCGTCGCGGGCCTGCCACAGCTCACGCACGGCGGCCAGGCCACGCGGGCTGCGGATCTTGTGCACGCCGGAGGTCCGGCGCCACGGCTCGGCGCGCGGCGCGGGCGGCGGGGCGGTGCGGACGGCTTCGAACTCCTGCCGCGCCCACTCCAGCTTGCCCTGCGCCTCCAGCTCCACCTCGAGCCGCTCGCGCAGCTCGTTCAGCAGCTCGACGTCGAGGGCGGCGTAGTTGAGCCAGTCCACCGGCAGCGGCCGCTTCGACCAGTCCGCGGCGCTGTGCCCCTTTTCCAGCGTGTAGCCGAGCAGCAGCTCCACCAGCGTGCCGAGCGCGACCCGCTCGTAGCCCGCCAGCCGTCCGGCCAGCTCGGTGTCGAACAGGGACTTGGGATGCAGGTCCAGCTCGGCCAGGCACGGCAGGTCCTGGGACGCGGCGTGCAGCACCCACTCGGTGTCGTTGAGGACCTCGCGCAGCGGACCCAGCTCGCCTTCGAGGGCGATCGGGTCGACCAGCACCGTGCCGGAGCCTTCACGGCGGAGCTGGACGAGGTAGGCCTTGGGCCAGTAGCGGTAGCCGGACGCCCGCTCGGTGTCCACGGCCACGGCACCGGTCCCGGCGGCGAGTCTCGCGCACGCCTCGGCGAGCGCGGCCGCGTCGGTCACCACGGGCGGGGTGCCCTCGGTGGGTTCGCGTAGCAGCACAGGTGATTCGGCAGCGGGTTCGGTGGTGCTGTCTCCGGTCCGGGCGCCGTCCGCCTGTGCACTGCTTTCCATGACTGACGACCCTACGGGACGGGCGTACCGCGCCTGGTCCGCCCGCCCCGCAGGGACTTCGTTCGCCTTCGTCAGCGGATCACACCGGCTCGCATGGCCAGTGCGACCATCTGGGCCCGGTCACCCGTGCCGAGCTTGCGCCCGATGCGGGAGAGGTGCGACTTGACGGTGAGAGCGGAGAGCGAAAGCTCCTCGCCGATCTCCTTGTTGGACTGCCCGTCGGCGACGAGCTGCAGCACCTCGACCTCGCGGGCCGAAAGCTCGCGCGGGGTGTTGTCGGTGCCCGCGACCCGCGTGCCGGTCGCCAGGACCGGGGCCACGCTCGGATCGGCGTACACGCCGCCTTCCAGCACCCTGCGCACGCCGTCGGTCACCACGACCGGCGACGCGGACTTGAGCAGGTATGCCTGGGCACCGGCCTGGAACGCCGACCTGACCGCATACGGGTCGTCGGACGATGCGAGCACCACAACACGAGGCCAGCCGTGGCTACGGAGTTCCGTAACCAGCTCGATGCCGCTGCCGTCCGGCAGTCCGAGATCGAGGATCGCCAGATCGCAAGGCCCGGTGGCCTGCGCTCGCGCCCTCGCCTCGGCCACCGTGGCGGCCTCGTGGACGGTACCCGCACCCATCTGTGCGAGTCTTGCTGCGATTGCCTCCCTCAACAGCGGGTGGTCATCGACCACCAGCACGGAAAAAAGCTCTTCCCGCGGGTGCGGAACCATGCTCGCCGGCAAAGCACCGGCTGGCGTGGATCGAACGGCCTGAGATAAGCCGACGGTAGCCACGTCACTACCTCCCTGGAGTCGGTCGTGCCCCCCGACCGGCACCGGGACCTTCGGCCGTTCAGCCGCGCCAGCTTTAGACCGAAAGTGGTGTCGTCGAAGGCACTGTAGCCGCCCTGGAGCCGTTGCGGGGGGATCGAATGGGTATCTATCTGAAACGACTCGTCACTCAGGGAGTTCGTTGTAACACGATCGGGCTAGTGCTGACCTGCTCGCTAACGCATCGGCTCACCGGGGCGATGCAACAGAGTTACCGGAGTGGAAACGGCCGTGCAGATGGCCCGTGCAGCTGCGGATGCTTCCGCCCGGACGGCCCAAAGCCGGCCCGCCGAACCCCGGAAAGTGGCCCCGGCCGGGGCAAGATCATCTTTGTTCACGTTTGCCCGGGCGACCCCGTTGCTGCTCTCGGTGATCGCCGCGGCGCCGGCCCGCCCCCGGGTGGCGGCACCTCGCCCGTGACCAGGGAATGACGCCGGGTGATCATGGGGTGTTCACGAAAGTGAACGTCCGCCCGTGCTAGTGCGTGCGGTCCCAGGTGGACGGACGTGAAACGGCCTCAGGATCGCGCGCGGGCGGTCCTCGGTGGATCAGTTGTCCAGACCATGTGGGGGTCGCCAGGGCGCGCTCGGGGCGCGGGAGGCCCGTTTTACGGCTGCCCGACCGGGTGAACTTGGGAAATCAGGAGCTCTGACGCTGCTCGAACAGCGTCACGCCGACCGGCGGCAGGCCCACGACGCTCGCCATGACCTGGCAGAACGCGTACCCGTGCGCCCGCAGCGCCGCGTCGGTGGGCGTCCAGGACGCCCGCAGCTCCAGGTCGTCGGTGCGGGTCGGCCCCGCGATGTCGCCGAACCGGGCCGACGAGGTCTCGGTGACCGTGCCGCCCAGCGCGGTCCAGCTCGCCCCGGACGCCTCGAGCGCGTCGGTCAGCCACGACCAGCCGACGGCCGGCAGGAACGGGTCGGTGGCCAGCTCGTTGTCCAGCTCCGCGCGCACGTACATGACCAGGCGGAGCACGCCGTCCCAGCCTTCCTGGCCGTCCGGGTCGTGCAACAGGACCAGCCGGCCGGACGCCAGCACGTCCGCCGGGCCCGAAACCTCGCAGCTCACCGCGTACGACCACGGGGCGAGCCGCTGCGGCGCGCGCATCGTCTCCAGCCGCACCTCCGGGCGGGGCCGGACGGACTGCAGCGCCGCGACGGCTTCGCGGAAGAGCTCGGGCACTGGCGTCATCGCGGTCACCGAACGACTGTAGGGCGGCGACGCCCCGTTGCGGACGCAGGCGCGCCGAGGGATCCCCGACCGGCCGAACCCCGCCATGACGACGTTGTCGGCCGGCTCCGTCATGCAGCGAATGGGGCTTTCCCTGCACTGAGCCCCTGCACTGGGCGAAGCGGAAGCGTCATCCGCTGCATCCCCCACCTGCACCCCGCCCCGGTGCCGACCCGGCCCGGGCCCGGTGCGGCCGGGTGGGACGATAGAGATCGTGCCTCAGCTTTCTTCGTCGCCTGCCTCGATCCGTCGCGACCTCGGGGAGGCGCCGTTACTGGCGGCGGCCCGCGGGGAGCGGCCCGCTCGCACGCCGGTCTGGTTCATGCGCCAGGCCGGGCGTTCGCTGCCGGAGTACCGCAAGCTGCGTGAGGGCGTCGCGATGCTCGACGCGTGCTTCGACCCCGAGATGCTGGCCGAGATCACGCTGCAGCCGGTCCGCCGGCACGGGGTGGACGCGGCCATCCTGTTCAGCGACATCGTGGTGCCGTTGAAGGCGGCGGGACTGGACATCGACATCGTGCCGGGCACCGGGCCCGTGGTGGCCGAGCCGGTGCGCGACCTCGCGGCCGTGCGGGCGCTGCCGCTGCTCGAGCCGGAGCAGGTGGCGCGCGTCGCCGAGGGGGTCGCGCTGCTGGTCGAGCGGTTGGGGACCACGCCGCTGATCGGGTTCGCGGGCGCGCCGTTCACGCTGGCCAGCTACCTGATCGAGGGCGGGCCGAGCCGCAACCACGAGCACACCAAGGCGCTCATGCACTCCGAGCCCGCGCTGTGGCACGAGCTCGCGGGGCGGCTCGCCGACATGGCGCTGACCTTCCTGCGCGCGCAGCTCGACGCGGGCGCCGACGCGATCCAGCTCTTCGACTCGTGGGCGGGCGCGCTGTCCGAGCGCGACTACCGCGAGTTCGTCCTGCCGCATTCGGCGAAGGTGCTCGCCGGCGTCGCCGGTTACGGCGTGCCGCGGATCCACTTCGGCGTCGGCACCGGTGAGCTGCTGGTGGCGATGCGCGAGGCGGGCGCGGACGTGGTGGGCGTCGACTGGCGGATTCCGCTGGACGAGGCCGTGCGCAGGCTCGGCGGCTCGGCGGTGGTGCAGGGCAACCTCGACCCAGCGCTGCTGTACGCGCCGTGGCCGGTGCTCGAGGCCGAGGTCCGCCGGATCGTCGAGGAAGGCCGCGCGGCCGAGGGACACATCTTCAACCTGGGCCACGGCGTGCCGCCGGGCGTCGAGCCCGAGGTGCTGACCCGGGTGGCCGAGCTGGTGCACTCGCTGTGACCCGCCGGGTCGCCGTCGTCGGCGGTGGCATCTCCGGGCTGGCCGCGGCGTACCGGCTGCGCACGTTGCTCGGCGACGACGTCGCGATCACCGTCTTCGAGGGCACGCCCTCGATCGGCGGAAAGCTGCGCACGGCCGAGGTGGGCGGTGTCCGTTACGACGTCGGCGCGGAAGCGTTTCTGGCGCGCCGGCCGGAGCTGACGTCGTTGGTCGCGGAGGTCGGCCTCGGCGAGCGATTGGTGCACCCGACCAAGGCGCGCGCGAAGATCCACGCCGGCGGCACGGTGCTGGGCCTGCCGCCGGGCACGGTGATGGGCGTGCCCGCGTCGGCCGGCGCGGTGGCCGGGGTGCTGTCCGAGGACGGCCGCCGCGCCGTCGAGAAGGAGCGCTCGCTGGGACCGGTGGACCTGGCCGGCGACGACGTCCCGCTCGGTCCGCTGCTGCGCGGCCGGTTCGGCGACGAACTGGTGGACCGCTTGGTCGACCCGTTGCTCGGCGGCGTCTACGCGGGTGGTGCCGACGGTCTGGGCCTGCGCGCGACGATGCCCGGCCTGGCCAACGCGGTGGCGGGCGGTGCGGCCTCGCTCACCGAGGCCGCGGAGTCCTTGCTGCCCAAGACCCCTGGCCGCCCGGCGCCGGTGTTCGGCACGCTGACCGGCGGCTTGTCCGGGCTGCTGAGGCGGCTGCTGGAGCTTTCCGGCGCCACGCTGCGCACGTCCGCGACCGTGCGCGCGCTGACCCGGACCGTGGCGGGCTGGCGGCTGGACGTCGGCGCGGCCGCGCCGGCGCACGCACCCGAAGACACCCCGGTGGAGGTCGACGCGGTGCTGCTCGCCGTGCCCGCGCCGTCCGCGCGGCGGCTGCTCGAGGGGATCGCCCCGGCCGCGTCGACGGCGTTCGGCGAGGTGGAGCTGGCGTCCATGGCCGTGGTCGCGCTGGCGCTGCCGCCGGGCACCGAGCTGCCGGACGCCTCCGGGATCCTGATCGGCGCGGGGGAGCGGGACGCCTCGGGTGTGCCGTACGCGGCGAAGGCGTTCACCTTCTCCTCCAACAAGTGGGCGCACTACGGCGACGAGGACCCGGTGTTGCTGCGCGGTTCCGTCGGCCGCTTCGGCGAGCCCGGCGCACTGAACGGCGACGACGACGGCCTGGTCCGGGCGGTCCGCGACGACCTGGCGCGCCTGACCGGCGTGACCGCCGCGCCGATCGACGCCCTCGTGACGCGCTGGGGCGGCGGGCTGCCGCAGTACGGCGCCGGGCACCTGGGGCGGGTCGAGCGGATCGAGCGCGCCGTTGCCGAGGTGCCGGGCCTGGCCGTCGCGGGCGCGACGCTGCACGGCGTCGGGCTGCCCGCCTGCGTTGCCACCGCGGACGCGGCCGCGCGGCGGATCGCGGACCAGCTGCGGGAGTGAGTTGTCCACAGGCCGGGCGATCCGGGCCGGGTTGTCCACAGTGTGACGGAGGCGCTTGGCGCCCTGGCACCGCGCAGTGCCAGGATGGAGTCATGGCGCGGCTGAACTACAACGAGCTCAACGACAGCATCCGTTACACCACCTGGTCGGTCTTCCGGGTCGAGCCGGGGCGGCTGGGCGAGGACCGCGGGGCCGCGGGCCGCGAGACCACCGAGTACCTCGAAGGGCTCGAGGCCAAGGGTGTGATCGTGCGCGGGGTGTACGACCTCGCCGCACTGCGCGCCGACGCCGACTACCTGATCTGGTGGCACGCCGAGGAAATCGAGCAGGTGCAGGCCGCGTATGCGGGCTTCCGCCGCACGCCGCTCGGGCGCGTGTCGACGCCGGTCTGGAGCCAGACCGCGCTGCACCGGCCGGCCGAGTTCAACAAGAGCCACATCCCGGCGTTCCTCGCCGGGGAAGAGGCGCGCAAGTACGTCTGCGTGTACCCGTTCGTCCGCTCGTACGAGTGGTACCTGCTGCCCGACGACGAGCGCCGCAAGATGCTCGCCGACCACGGCAAGGAGGCGCGGGACTACCCGGACGTGCGCGCAAACACCGTCGCGTCCTTCGCGCTCGGCGACTACGAGTGGATCCTCGCCTTCGAGGCCGACGAGCTGCACCGCATCGTCGACCTGATGCGCCACCTGCGCGGCACCGAGGCTCGCCTGCACGTGCGCGAGGAGGTCCCGTTCTACACGGGCACCCGGGTGCCGCCGGCCGAGCTCGTCGCGGCACTGCCGTAACCGCCGTGGAAGACGTGCTGGCCGGGGTCTGGCAGACGCTCACCGGCGACTCGCTGCCGGCCGTCGGGGTGGGCGGCGACGAGAATGTGCTGCCCGGCCCGTTCCGGGTCGCCGCGGCGGCGACGTCGTCGATCGCGGCCGCCACGCTCGCGGCCGCGGAATTGCTCAAGCTGCGCGGCATCGAGCCGGGCGTCGTCGGGGCGGACACCCGGCACGCCGCGGCCGCCTTTCGCAGCGAGGCGCACCTGCGCGTGGACGGCGAGCCGGGGCCGGACCCGTGGGGCCCGCTGTCCGGCGACTACCGGGCCGCCGACGGCTGGGTGAAGCTGCACTGCAACTACCGGCGGCACGAGGCCGCCGTGTGCTGGGCGCTCGGTGTGCCGGCGAGCCGCGAGTCCGTGACGAAGACGGTGGCCGCCAAGACCGCCGCCGAGGTCGAGTCCGCCGTGGTGGCGGCCGGTGGCGCGGCGGCGTTGATGCGCTCGCGCGAGGAGTGGCTCGTGCATCCGCAGGGCGAGGCCGTCGCGGACCTGCCGGTGGCGGAGCTGCGGCGGATCGGTGACGCGCCGAAGCGGCTGCTGTACGACTCCGACCGCCCGCTGGGCGGGGTCCGGGTGCTGGAGCTGACGCACGTGCTGGCCGGCCCCGTCGCCGGGCGGGTGCTCGCCGCGCACGGCGCGAACGTGGTGCACGTCGGCGCTGCCCACCTGCCGCGCATCCCGCTGCTGACGATGGACACCGGGCAGGGGAAGCGCTCGTCGTTCGTCGCGCTCGACACCGAGGGTGGCCGTGCCCGGCTGAAGAAGCTCATCTCCCGCGCGGACGTGCTGGTGCAGTCGTTCCGTCCGGGCGCGCTCGCGCGGATCGGCTTCGGCCCGGAGCAGCTGGCCGAGCTGCGGCCCGGGCTGGTGATCGCCGACCTGTCGGCCTACGGCTGGCAGGGCCCGTGGGCGCGGCGCCGCGGTTTCGACAGCCTGGTGCAGCTCTCGTCCGGCATCGCGGAGCAGAGTGCGCGCGTCGCCGGCGCCGAAGGCCCGGTGCCGCTGCCCGCGCAGGCCCTGGACCACGCCACGGGCTGGCTCGCCGCCGCGGCGGTCATGACGGCCGTGCGCCGCACCGTGACCGAGGGCGGCACCTGGGCGGCCCGGCTGTCCCTCGCGGGCACCGGGCGCTGGCTGGACTCGCTGGGGCGCAAGGAAAGTGTACCGTCCGAAGTGGATTACTCGGACCTGCTGGAGGACGTGGACAGCGACTACGGCCGGATGACGCGGGTGAAGATGGCGGGCGTGCTGCCGGGCGCACCGCCGTATTGGGACCACGCTTCGCATCTGCCGGGGGCCGATACCGCGATGTGGCATCTGCCGTAGAGATTCCGGTCAACGTTTCCGGCGCCGGAACCAGCGGGGTTTCGGCAGGTCGCCGCGGCTGACGAGCCAGGCGGCGAACGTGTCGGCGTACTCGCGGGCCCGCACGGTCACTGCCTTCGGGTGCTCGGCCGCGTAGGCGTCGAACAGCGGCCGGAACCGTTCGCCCAGCGCCTCGGGCAGGTCCGGGCGCAGATACGCGACGAGCTTGCGCCGCTTGGTCAGCAGCACGTCGGCCTCGATCCGCAGCCGGGCCGGGTCGAAGCCGGACGGGGCGGGCGCGTCGGTGAGCAGCGTCTCGAGCAGCGCGGCCTGACGGGCGGCAAGGTCCTTGCGGGTCATGGCGTCACCGCCGGGGGCGGGCGTGTTCACCGTTCCACCGTCGCGCGGAGGGCGGCCAGTTCGGTGGCGAGTTCGGTGTCGGTGGGGTAGTCGTCGTCGCGTTCCAGCAGGACACCGGGCGGGTCGGTGCGGCGGCGCAGCTCGGCGAGCAGGTCGAGCACCTGCGGGAGGACCGGGTGGGCGTGGGTGTCGTGGTAGACGCCGTCGCGCTCGACCCCGCCGGCCATGTGCACGTAGGCCAGCCGTTCCCAGGGGATGCCGTCGAGGAAGGCGGCCGGGTCGGTGCGGACGTTGCGGGCGTTGGCGTACAGGTTCGCGACGTCGATGATCAGCAGGCAGCCGGTGCGCTCGGTCAGCTCGGTGAGGAACTGCTCCTCGGTCAGCTCGTTCTCCGGCCATTCCAGCAGGGCCGCGATGTTCTCCAGCGCGAACGGGACGTCCACTATGGACTGGGCCAGCCGCACGTTCGCCACCAGCACGTCGAGCGCCTCGCGCGTGCGCGGCAGCGGCATCAGGTGCCCGGAGTCGAGCCCGCCCGCGCGGACGAAGCACACGTGGTCGCTGACCAGCGGCGCGTCGAGCGCCCGGGCCAGCCCGGCCAGATGCTCGACGCGCGCGGTGTCCAGCGGCTCCGCCCCGCCCAACGAGAGCGACACGGCGTGTGGCAGCACCGGCATTCCCTTCTCCCGCAACGCAAGCAGGCTCTCGGGCAGGTGCGGCGCGTGCAGGTTCTCGGCGACCACCTCGACCCAGTCGACCCCGGGCATCCGCGCGATCGACAGGTCCAGCTCGGCCCGCCACCCGATCCCGATGCCGAGCCGGGTGCCCGCCGTCCGAGTGCCCGGGGCCGCGTCCGGGACTGCCGGAGTGACGGCGGCGGTCTCCTCGGTCCGTGGCGTCGCGCCTGGCCGTGGTGCCGCGTGGGCCTCTGTCGCTGAGCTGGTCTGCGTTGCTGTGTCGGCCTGTGCTGCCGGGCCGGGCTGCGCAGCCGCGCCCGTTTTCGCGGCCGGGTCGGGGATGGTCATCTCAGCCGCCGCACCCGCCGCCGCCGCAAGACGAGCCGCCGCCGCAGGAAGAGCCGCTGCTGCACGACGAGCCTCCGGAAGAACCGCCGCCGCCGGACCAGGCGGGGGTGGCCAGCGCGGCGCTCAGCTCCTCGTCGGGATACATGGCCAGCCCGCCGAGCGCGACGGCCGCGGCGGCGCCGGCGAACAGCGCGCCACCGTGGGCCGGCCGCGCGAACTCCTCCGGCCGTTCCATGGCGTGCAGGCCCGTGCGGGCCCGGATGACCAGGGCTTCGCCGGCCGACGTCGGGCGGCGGCGCTTCCGGCGGCGAGCCGAGTACGTCACGAAGGTCAGGATCAGCGCGACGAGCACCAGCGCGATGAGCCCGCCCACCGGACGGCCGAGGACCGCGCCGTTCACGCACCGCACCACTCCGACCGCCAGGAGCAGCGCGTACAAGAGGGAGAAGGCGATCCGGACTTTCGCCATACCGCCCTCGGCCACGAGCAGGCCCCGACGGTCCAGGTCCGCTTCGATGTCTTTCACCGCACGCGAATCCATTGTCCGGGACCGCAGCTCGCTGGTCGTCAGGCTCCTCCCGGCCTCCTTCGCGGCGGTGTGGACGGCCCGCTCCAACGGCTCCGGCGGGGTCGCGCCGGCCGCACCCAGCTGGCGGTAGCTGTTCACGCGCAGCAGGCCACGCTCGACCAGCGCCGCGATCGCGGCGTCGATGGCGCGCGGGGCGCCGCCCACGAGGTAGGCCAGCTGGTAGACGCCCGGCATCGAGCCGTTGTGCGCGGCGGGCGCCGAACGGGCGCGCGCCCGCACCATGGCGGCCGAGACGAGCTGCACGACCAGCAACAGCGCCAAAGCCAGCCCGTACAGCACCAGGAACTGCGGCCCCGAGATACCCCACGGCTCGCTCATCGTGTGCCCCCTCGTCTTCGGAGTTGGTGGACCCTACTGGTCCGCTTCGCCCGTTCGGGCCGGCAGAACTGACGGCCCCGGGCTGTCGCGGGTTCCGGCTAGCTGCTGCCGCCGCCGCATCCGCCGCCCCCGCCACAGCCGGAACCACCACCGCAGCCCGACCCACCACCACAGCCCGACCCGCCGCCGCAGCTGGAACCACCGCAGCCCGACCCACCGCCCCACGAAGAGCCGGCGATCCACGCGCCACCCGCTCCGGCCGCGTAGCCGGCTTGCGATCGACCGCGTCGCGGTGCGGTCGACGGCACAGTGCCGCGGCTGAGCGCGACCCGGATGTCGCGGTCCGGGTAGTTGGCGAGCCCGCCGAGCGCGACTGCGCCGGCCGCGCCGGTGACCAGGCTTTTGTCGGCCCAGCCGGCGTTCGCGGCGTCGCGGCCCGCTTCGGTGAGCTGAGGCCCCGTGGTGCGCGTGGCCTGGGCGAGCGCGATCGCCGCAAGCACGAGAGCCACGACGGCGGCGATCAGCAGGTAACCGGCGAACGTCCCGCGCACCAGGTCGACCAGAAACCAGACCAGACCGGCGGCGAGCAGCACCGACTCCACGATCAGGGCGCGCCGCCAGGCTTTCCGCACCGGCGCTTCGTCGACGAGGAGCCCCTGCGCTACCAGTTCTCCCATGAGTGCGTGCATCGCCGGGCCCCACGACAGCTCGCCGACCACTCCGGTCACGCCGGACCGGAGGCCGATGATCGCCGCGGCCTCGTGGCCGAACGAATCGGCGGGGGTGAGCGGGGTCAGGTGCAGCCGTCCACCGCTGTCGATGCGGACCTGCTCGCGCTCGATCATCCCGGCCACCACCGTCTGGCCGACGCGGACCGGGCCGCCGGTCAGCATCGCGACGTGCGCGAGCGACGGGAGCCGGGTCACCTCGTGGCCGCCGCGCCGGGCCCGGCGGCTGCGGACGAAGACGCGGAGCAGCACGAAGACACCCAGCAAGATGCTTGCGGCAGCGAAGACCGCGCCGTCGATTCCCCAATTCCCGGTCATAGGTCCGCCCTCCCCAGCAGCGTGCCGTTGTTCCATTTTGCACGCTTCGGGGAGGGCGGGAAGTCTGTCCGGCCTTAAGTTTCGGTCAAGCCTGAGCCTCGGGAACCGGGACGAGTTTCATCGAGATCGAGTTGATGCAGTAGCGCTGGTCGGTCGGCGTTTCGTAGCCCTCACCCTCGAAGACGTGCCCGAGGTGGCTGTGGCAGGAGGCGCAGAGCACCTCGATGCGGCGCATGCCCATGGCCCGGTCCTCGCGCAGCAGCACGGCGTCGGAGTCGGCCGGGTCGTAGAACGACGGCCAGCCGCAGTGGCTCTCGAACTTCGTGTCGCTGCGGAAGATCTCGGCCCCGCAGGCCCGGCACTCGTAGACACCGGTGGTCTTGGTGTCGGTGTACTCGCCGACGAACGGCTGCTCGGTGCCGGCCCGCCGGAGCACCGCGTACTCCTCGGGGCTCAGCTCGGCGCGCCACTCCTGCTCGGACTTCACCACACGGGGCGTGGTGCCGACGACGGGTTTCATACCTTTCACCAGCCCCACGTTACCCCTGGAGGAAGGCGATCGCGTGCGCCACGATGTCCCATGCGGTGACGATCACGCCGAACACGATGAGCACCGCGATCAGCGCGGACACCCAGTAACGCAGCCCGCCGAGGCGGTTGCTGGAATCGGCGAAATCGCCCACCTGGTCCAGGCAGGCCTCCACCGTGAACGTCGGCCCCGTGCGCTCCATCCGGTCCAGGTGAGCGGCGAACGCGCGGGCCTCCGGGTCGTACGGGTCGAGCCCGACCAGGTCCTCGTGGAAGCGGGGATTCCAGCCCGGTGGCACAGCTGCGCTCTCGGCCATGCCACCACGGTAAGCCATCGGGCCTGATCAGCACACTCCCGAAGCGGCCTTCGTCACTGGTTCGCCGCGGTCACTGGTTCGGCGCGCCGCCGGACTCGAGCCGGGTATCGCTGTCGATCAGCATCTGGCCGCCGATCAGGACCACCCGGTAACCGCGCCGGACGCCGTTCACCGTGAGGTTCATGGTGAGGGAACCGTCGGCGTTGTTGCCGTTGCTGTCGGCATGGGCGTACGAGTAGGCGCTGACCTTGTTGGTCGCCCAGTACTGCTGGAAGCTCTGCTGATCGCCGTAGGCGGCCTGCGCGGCCGGGGTCAGGTAGGACCATCCTCCGGACGGGTTGTTGAAGAACCCGTCCGCGACCATCTTGCCCGCACCGCCGAAGTCGGTGACCTTGCCCTCGGTCGGCGTCTGGTCCAGCCCGGCCGGCGCGTTCGAACTGGGCGGGCTGCTGGCGGAGTTCGGCGCGCCCGCCGAATTCGACGTCTGTGGCTGCTGGCCGGCCGGCGGTGCGCCCTTGTCGTTGCTGGTGCCGTTGCTCAGTACCAGGAAGACGACCACCGCGACGACGACCACGGCCGCCGCGCCGCCGGCGAGGATTGCCATCTTGCGCTTGGTGTCCGCGGACTTGCCGGTGCCGCCGCCACTCGAGTAGTTCGGGGCGGCCGCTGTGGTGGCGGGGGTGCGGGGCGGTGCCGGGGGTCTGTTCTGAGCCGGCTGCGGACGCGGCGGGGTGGGGGCCGGCGTCTGCTGGAGCGGAGCGGCCTGGCGCGGCGGCGTCTGGGGCGGTGCGGACGGTGAGCGCATCGGCATGAACGCCGCGGTCGGTGTGCGCGGCGGGTTCGACGGGGCCTTCTGCGCCGGGATCGGCGCGGAGGTCGGGGACTTCGCCTCCGCCCGCTGCCACGGCGGGCGTGAGCCGACGCGGTCCCCCTGGTTGCCGGACAGCAGCAGCGGGGCCATCGGCGGCGTCGGCTCGCCCGCGGTCAGCGCGGCCAGGCGCTCGCGGGCCTCCGCCATGCTCGGGCGCTCGGCGGGCTCGCTGCGCAGCAGGCTCATCAGCAGCGCGGTGGCCGGGCCGGCCTGGGTCGGCGGGTTGATCTGGCCGTTCGCGGCCGCGTAGAGCAGCGCGAGCTGGTTGGTGGTGTTGCCGTACGGCGTCTGGCCCTCGATGGCCTGGTAGAGCGTGGCGCCGAGGGCGAAGACGTCGGAGCTGGGCACCGGGTCGGCGCCGCGCGCCAGCTCGGGCGCCAGGTAGGCCGGGGTGCCGCCGATCAGGCCGGTCTGGGTGAGGGTCATGTCACCCGCGGCGCGCGAGATGCCGAAGTCGGTGATCTTCGCGGTGCCGGTCTCGTCGATCAGGATGTTGCCCGGTTTGACGTCGCGGTGCACGATCCCGGCGCGGTGCGCCGCGACCAGCGCGGCCGCGACCTGCTCGCCGATCCGCGCGACCTGGCCCACCGGCAGGGTGCCCTGGTCGGCCAGCACGGCGGACAGGCTCGGCCCGTTCAGGTACTCCATCACCAGGCACGGATCGCCGCCGTCTTCGGCGATGTCGAAGACCACGATGGCGTTCGGGTGCTGGAACCGGGCGGCGTTCTTGGCCTCGCGCATCGCCCGCTGGCGCATGTTGTCGCGCTCGGCCTCCGACACGCCCGGCTGCGGCAGGATCTGCTTGATCGCCACCGACCGTTCCAGGCGCACGTCGACGGCGCGCCACACCACTCCCATGGCACCGCTACCAATGTGCTCGACGAGGCGATAGTGCCCCGCGATCAGCTGACCGGTGTCGATGGCGACCGCTCCTGACGAAATCCCGGTGATCGTGGTCCTGCGCAGCGCGGATGGCCCTCGCGCACCCAAACGAGTGTAGCGGTCGACCGGGCGGGGTCGCGGTCAGCCAGTTGGTGCCGGCGCCGCGGCCTCTTCCGCCTCGGGCGCCGGCGCGCGCTTCTTCAGCACCTTGACCAGGCCGATGGCGCCGGCGGCGGCGAAGACGCCGTAACAGACCAGAAGCGCGGGCGGCGTGTCGCCGGTCAGCGCGTCGCCGAGGATGACCACCGCGACCGTGCCCGGCACGCTGCCCAGCGCGGTTCCCACCAGGTACGGGACCAGCCGCACGGACGAGACGCCGCACAGGTAGCTCAGCGGCGCGAACGGGACCACGGGGATCAGGCGCAGTGAGGTGATCGCCAGCACGCCGCCGCCGGAGAGCCGCTCGTTGACCAGGCGGACCGGCGCGCGGTGCAGGTGCCGGGTGACCAGGTCCCGGCCCAGCAGCCGGGCCAGGCCGAAGGACAGCCCGGCGGCGATCGTCGTCGCCACCAGGCCGATGGCGATCCCGGCCACCGTGCCGACGAGCAGCCCGGCGGCGAGGTTGAACACCGTGCGCGGGATCGGTGCCACGGTGAGCAGGGAGTACGCCAGCAGCAGGAGCAGCGGCGTCGCCGGGCCGGTCGCCGCGGCCCAGCGCCGGAGGTCGGCCGGACCGGGGATCGGCAGGAACACCGCGGCCGCCGCGAAGAGGGCGAGCACGGTGAGCGCGAGGATCAGCTTGGTTCGGCCGGACACCCTTTCCACGGTAGGGCACCGCTTCCACGGGAGGGCACCGGCGGTTCGCGAAGGCCGGGCGCCCGCCGCTGATCCCGCTACGGTGAGCCCATGCCCAAGAACGGCGATCCGGTCGAGTACCAGGTGGGGCCGCGCTCGGTCCGAGTGTCGAGCCCCGACAAGGTCTACTTCCCGCAGCGCGACATCACCAAGCGGCAGGTGGTGGAGTACTACCTCGCCGTGGCCGAGCCGTTGCTGCGCGCGATCGGGGAGCGGCCCACCACGCTGAAGCGCTATGTCGACGGCGTCGAGGGCGAGTGGTTCTACGCCAAGCGCGTGCCGAAGGGCGCGCCCGACTGGCTCGAGACGGCGCGGATCGCCTTCCCGTCCGGCCGCACTGCCGACGAGGTCTGCCCCACCGAGGCCGCGGTGTTCGCCTGGGCGGCGAACCTCGGCACGTTCGACTTCCACCCGTGGCCGGTCCGGCGGTCCGATGTGGACCATCCGGACGAACTGCGCGTGGACGTCGACCCGCCCGACTCGGCGGGGTTCGACGACGCCGTGGCGGTGGCCCGCGTCGTGCGCGAGGTGCTGGCCGACGCCGGGCTCACCGGCTACCCCAAGACCTCCGGCGGCCGCGGGGTGCACGTGCTCGTGCGGATCCGGCCGGAGTGGGACTTCATCGCGGTGCGCCACGCCGTGATCGCGCTCGCCCGCGAGGTCGAGCGGCGGGCGCCGGAGCGGGCGACCGTCTCGTGGTGGAAGGAGGAGCGCGGCGGCCGCGTCTTCCTCGACTACAACCAGGCGGCGCGCGACCGCACCGTCGCCTCGACCTGGTCGGTCCGCGGCACGCCCCGTGCCACCGTCTCGACGCCGCTGACCTGGGCGATGCTGGACGAGGTCCAGCCGGACGACTTCGACGTCCTCTCCGTCCCGGGCTTCTACGCCGAGCACGGCGACCTCCACGCACCCATGGACAAAACGGCGTTCGGCCTCGAAACCCTGCTGGAGTGGTACGACCGCGACGACCGCGACCTTGGTGGCGCGGAGTTGCCCTATCCGCCGGACTATCCGAAAATGCCCGGCGAGCCCAAGCGCGTGCAGCCGAGCAAGGCGCGTCCCGACCCGGAGTGACGGACCGGACGCCGACCGTGGTCACCCTCGGTGATCAACTGCGCCGGGGGTGCGAAATCACAACCCTCACGTCTGCATAACGTTCCCGCTGGTCAACGAATGGCGCGGGTACTGTTCTGCGGGCCCCGGGGAGGTCGGGGCCGGTTCAGGGCGTAACGGGCTGAGGTCGGCCCGCGACGTCGGACCGGAGTGCCCTGGGGCCGGCTGGAAGAGGGAGGCCGTTGGTGGACGACCTGATCGCGTTCCTGGCTGCACGGGTGGGTCAGCGCCAGGCGGTGATCATGCAGGCCGTGCGGAAGGCGAAGGAGGGCGAGCCGCTCAACCGCGGTGAGACGAAGGTCGCGGTGGAGCAGCGCGTGCGCGCGCTCGGCGACATCGAGATCGACGTGGTCAACCAGATGATCAACGAGGTCGAGACGACCCGTCGCATCATGCTCGCCCACCGCACCACGGTGTCCGAGAAAGTGCCCGGTTTTCCGCTCTACGGCAGCGAATACTGGTGCGAGACCTGTCACGTGCCCGCCGACGAGGCCGGGTCGAACTGGTGCCTCACGCTGCGCCTGCTCGCCCTGCCGTACGCCGACCACCCGGACTACAGCGAACGCTGGCGCCCCTAGCGTGGGAATCCGGCTCCCCGCAACGGTGTTGAGTTCTGTGTGACGTACCGGATCTCCGTCCTCGACCGTTCGCCCGTCCGACGTGGGCGGGGCGATGGGCAGGCGCTGCGCGACACCGTCACGTTCGCGGGGGACATCGAGGCGCTGGGGTATCACCGGTTCTGGGTTTCGGAGCACCACGGCGTGCCCGGGGTCGCCGGGTCGGCGCCGACGGTGCTGGCCGCGGCCGTCGCGTCGGCCACCGGGCGGATCCGTGTGGGCACCGGGGGAGTGATGCTGCCCAATCACCGGCCGCTGGTGGTGGCGGAGCAGTTCGGGGTGCTCGACTCCCTGTTCCCCGGCCGGATCGACCTCGGCCTGGGCCGCTCGGTCGGCTTCACCGACGGCGTCCGCCGCGCGCTCGGGCAGGGCAAAGAGGCGGCCGACGACTTCGGGGACCAGGTGCGCGAGCTGCTCGCCTTCTTCCGCGGCGACCAGGTCGATTACCCCGGTGTGCACGCGATCCCCGCCGAGGGCCGCCGGGTGCCTGCGTTCCTGCTGGCCACCGGTTCCGGCGCCGCGCTGGCCGCGGAGCTGGGGCTGCCGCTGGTCATCGCGCCGGTCCGCGGCGA
Source organism: Amycolatopsis sp. (assembly GCA_036502365.1). Lineage (GTDB taxonomy): Bacteria > Actinomycetota > Actinomycetes > Mycobacteriales > Pseudonocardiaceae > Amycolatopsis. The sequence goes on along the minus strand of DASXYS010000087.1, from coordinate 34,171 downwards.
GCGCGTCCTGCTCGACGCCGTCTCCCGGTACCGAGACGGTTTCCGGCCCTCGGACCAGGCCGCGGAGCCGTATGTCGTCGTGTCGACAGCGGTGGCCGTCGCCGATTCCGCGGCGGCCGCGCGCCGGCTGCTCGTACCGGAGGCGTGGGCCACGGTCTACTCACGCAGCCACGGCGTCTTCCCGCCGCTGTCGCCCCCGGACGAGATCCTCGCCCTGACGATGACCGATCGCGAGCGCGCCCGCCTCGATCAGACGCTCGCCGGCCAGATCGGCGGCACCCCGGACGAGGTCGCCGACCGCCTCGGCGGGCTCGTCGAGAGCGTCGGCGCCGACGAGGTCCTGGTGAGCACGAGCACCTACGACCAGTCCGCCAGGGTCGACTCGTTCGCGGCGCTGGCTCAGGTGGCCGGGCTCGCTGTTCCCGCGGCGTGAAACCCTTGGCCGGTAACGCTTTTCGTGGTCAGACGGCGTTCGCGATCTCGCGGGCGACGTCCACGAGCTTGCCACTGCCGCGCGCGCGGCAGGCCGCGCGGCGAGGCCGTCGAAGATCTCCCGGGCGTAGGCCTCCACGAGGACCGCGGTTTCGACGACGAGCGGCCGCCACAGCTCCAGCTCCTGGCAGTTCATCCGAGCACCACCGGGGTGAAGCCGCCCCACGAAGCGGGAACGGGGACGCGGCCGGTGGCTGCCAGCAGCGCCTCACGGTCGTCCACCCCGGCCGGAAAAGCTTGCCCCGCCACCTTTTCCACCATCGCCCGGGTGGCGGCGACGGTCTCCGGCGGCGGTCCGTCCACTCCGGACAGATGCCGGACCAGGTCGAGGTGGTGCAGCGTGGCTTCGACCACGTAGACCGACAGATAGTCCGCGACCGTGAACACCTCGTCGCAGGTCTCGACGCGGGCGGCCGGGTCCGCGGCGGCCGCGGCGCGCCCGGCGGCGATGGCGAGGTCGTCGAAGTGGTGGGTCAGCCCGGCCGGGCTGCCGTACGCGGCCGCGCCTCGCCGGACGAACGTCGATTCCGGGTCGGTGCCCGTCGGCGGCTCGGCCGGCTGCCAGTACGTCACCGCGTCGCGGGTCGCGGGCGCCTCGGTGGTCGAGGCGAGCGTGATCAGGAGGTCCTGCGCGTCGATGACCAGGTGGAACACCAGGTCCTGGACGAGCCAGCCGGTGCAGCCCGACGGCGTGACCCACTGCCCGCCGTCGAGCGCGTGGACGGCTTCCTGAAGAGCAGCCCAAGCACGCGGGAAAAGATCCACGGCCGCACCGTATCGAGCCCCGCGCGGACCCGGCTAGGTGTTTTCCGGAAGCCGCAGCTGGAGTTCGGTGAGCAGCCGCTGGGCGGGGTCGGCCAGGCTGATGCCGGAGACCTCGGCGGCCCGGCGGACGCGGTACCGCACGGTGTTCGGGTGGATGTTCAGCGCGCGCGCCGCCGCGCGGACGTCGCCGAACGCGTCCAGGTAGGCCAGCACGGCGGGGACCAGGATGCCGCCGTGCTCGGCGTCGTGCGCGACCAGCTCGGCCAGGCGAGGGTCGCGGATGCGCGGCTGATCCGCGAGGTAGGCGAGGACTTCCGACAGCAGCACGTCGGCGCGTACGTCGGCCAGCGAGGCGACCGGCTCCGGCCAGCGCCCGCGGGCCATCGTCGCCAGCACGCGGTCCGCGTCGCCGCGGGATGCCGCCGCGTCGGACAGCCGCGGCACCACCCCGCCCAGCGCCGCGCGCACCGGCACGTCGAGGTGCCGCCGCGCCGTCGCGACGATCTCCCTGGCCAGCGCCAGCACGGCCGCGTCCGGGTGCTCGGGCAGGTCGGGCAGCAGCGCGTAGACGCGGCCGCCGAGCACGCTGACCAGCGCGGTCCGCCGGAATGCCGCGGTGTGCACCGCGATCAGGTGCACCAGCTCGGCGCGGCGCAGCTGCCGGCCGGACGCCACGGCCCCCGGCGAGGACAGCGCGAACGCCAGCACCTGTGCCGGGCGGGCCGGGTCCGCGCCGATTTCGCCGGCCACGGATTCCGCGTCCACCCGGCCGTCGAGCAGCCCGGCCAGCAGGTCTTCGCGCAGGCGCAGTTCGGGGCTGGGCTGCGTCCGTGCGCGGATCAGCTGCGGCGCCAGCGAACGGCTCGCGCCGAGCAGCGCGACCTCGGCCTGCTCGGTCAGCGGCGTCGCGCCCTCCTGCACCCAGATCGTGCCGAGCGGCTGCGAACCGGCGTGGATGCCGGCCGCGATGCGCCGCCGGATGCCCAGCTCGGGCCGTTCGTCGATGCGCACGATGCCCTCGCCCGCGCGTAACCGCTGGTAGACGCCCCATTCACGCAGCATCGCCAGGTACCGCTCCGGCCCTTCGCGGCCGAGGATCGACAGCCGGCGCAGCTCGTCGACCTCGTCGGAGGAACGCGAGTAGGCCAGCACACGGCTGGCGGTGTCCTCGATGCTGACGAGCCCGCCGGTGAGCGTCGCGACGGTCTGGGCCAGCGCGAACAGATCGCCCAGCACCTCACCGCTCTGGGCCTCGCCGCCGGCCCGCGCCGCGTCGACGACCCCACGGGCCAGCGCCTCCACCTGTTCCCAGCGCGCCTCGGCGCCGACCGTGAGCAGCGCGACGCCCGCGTCGGCCGCGATCTCCGTGCCGCCCTCGCCCTTCACCGCAACCGCGGCCGCGCCACCGCGGCCGGCCGCCCGGATTGCCGCGGCCGCCGCCCGGCCACGCGCGCCGATCACCAGCACCAGGTCGCCGGGGTGGGCCTCGGGCGGGTCCTCCGGGTCGAGGATCACCACGTCCTCCACCGGCACGGCCAGGCCTCGCGGCGCCACGAGCACCCGGACGAGTGGTTCGCCGAGCGTCGCGAGCACGTGCCGAAGCGACGTCCCGGTCACGACCTCGGGAACGGCCGAAGCCTTTGGCTGATCGGACAACCTCACCCCGGTGATTCTAGCCTGGTGGACAAACCCGCCCGCGGCTTCCGGCGTTACGGTTCGGGCAACTGACCCGCAGGTGCCGAGAACAAAGGAGCCGCCGTGGACGCCGTAACCCAGACCCCAGCCCCGAAGAACGAGACGGTGCTGACCTACGCGCCGGGCAGCGCCGAGCGCGCCGAACTCCAGGGCGCGCTGACGAAGCTGGGCCAGGCGGGGCCCGTCGACCTGACCGTGACGGTCGGCGGCGAGCAGCGCGCCGGCGGCGGCGAGAAGATCGACGTCGTCCAGCCGCACAACCACGGCCACGTGCTGGGCACCATCCAGAGCGCCACGAAGCAGGACGCCGCCGACGCCGTCGCCGCGGCGGGCAAGGCCGCGCCGGAGTGGCGCGCGCTGTCGTTCGACGACCGTGCCGCGATCCTGCTGCGCGCCGCCGACCTGCTGACCGGCCCGTGGCGCGCCACCCTGAACGCGGCCACCATGCTCGGCCAGTCGAAGACCGCCACCCAGGCCGAGATCGACTCCGCCTGCGAGCTGGCCGATTTCTGGCGCTTCAACGTCGAATTCGGCCGCCGCATCCTCGCCGAGCAGCCGATCAGCTCGCCCGGCGTGTGGAACCGCATGGAGCACCGCCCGCTCGAGGGCTTCGTCTACGCGATCACGCCGTTCAACTTCACCGCGATCGCCGGCAACCTGCCCACCGCGCCCGCGCTGATGGGCAACACGGTGTTGTGGAAGCCTTCGCCGACGCAGAGTTTCGCCGCGCACCTGACCATGCGGCTGCTCGAAGAGGCCGGGATGCCGCCGGGCGTGATCAACCTGCTGCCGGGTGACGGCAAGGCCGTCTCCGAGGTCGCGCTGACGCACCGCGACCTCGCGGGCATCCACTTCACCGGCTCCACCGCGACGTTCCAGCACCTGTGGGGCACGGTCGGCGGGAACATCGCCGGCTACCGCAGCTACCCGCGGCTGGTCGGCGAGACCGGCGGCAAGGACTTCGTGCTGGCGCACCCGTCGGCCGACATCGACGTGCTGCGTACCGCGCTCGTCCGCGGCGCTTTCGAGTACCAGGGCCAGAAGTGCTCCGCCGCTTCGCGTGCGTACATCCCGCGCAGCGTGTGGGAGCAACTGAAGGACAGCCTGGTCGCCGAAACCGAGGCGCTGTCCTACGGCGATGTCACCGACCTGAGCCACTTCGGCGGCGCGGTGATCGACCGGCGCGCGTTCGACAAGCACGCGTCGCTGTTCGAGCGCGTGAAGGGCGACTCCGAGGTCGAGATCCTCACCGGCGGCACCGCGGACGACAGCGTGGGCTACTTCGTGCAGCCGACGATCCTGGTTTCGGCCAACCCGAAGCACGAGATCTTCAGCACGGAGTACTTCGGCCCGATCCTTTCGGTGCACGTTTACGACGACAAGGAAGACACCGCCTTCGACTCCGTTTTGCGTCTTATCGACGAGACCGCCGCTTACGCGCTGACCGGTGCGGTGATCGCGAACGACCGCGCGGCCGTCGCGAAGGCGTCGGAAGCGCTGCGTTTCAGCGCCGGCAACTTCTACGTCAACGACAAGCCGACCGGCGCCGTCGTCGGCCAGCAGCCGTTCGGCGGGGCCCGCGCCTCGGGCACCAACGACAAGGCCGGCTCGATCTTCAACCTGCTCCGCTGGACGAGCCCGCGCTCGATCAAGGAGACCTTCGTGCCGGCGACCGTCGTGCGTCACCCGCACCAGGGCTGAGAGGGGAGCTGTCATGCTGCGTGCCCCGCTGCTCGCCGCCGCCCGGTCCCGCCGGGTGCGCGCGCTGATCGAAGCCGTGCCCGCCACGCGGTCCGTTGTGCGGCGGTTCGTGTCCGGGTCCGCGACCGCCGACGCCGTGCGCGTCGCGCGGGAGCTGGCCGCCGACGGCCGGTCGATCACCATCGACCACCTCGGCGAGGACACCACGGACGCCACTCAGGCGGCCACCACCGTCCGGGCCTACGAGGCACTGCTGTCGGCGCTCGCCGAACAGGGCCTCGCCCAGGGCGCGGACGTCTCGGTGAAGCTGTCGGCCGTCGGGCAGTTCCTGCCGGCCGACGGCGAAGGTGTCGCGCTCGAGAACGCGCGGAAGATCTGTGCCGCGGCGGAGGCCGTCGGCGCGACCGTGACGCTCGACATGGAGGACCACACCACCACGGACTCGACGCTCGGCATCCTGCGCGAGCTTCGCGGCGAGTACCCGTGGGTGGGCGCGGTGCTGCAGGCCTACCTCAAGCGCACCGAGCAGGACTGCCGTGAGCTGTCCGGCCCGGGCTCGCGGGTGCGGCTGTGCAAGGGCGCGTACGCCGAGCCGGAATCGGCGGCGTTCCAGGACAAGGCGGACGTCGACAAGTCGTACGTGCGCTGCCTGAAAGTGCTGATGGCGGGCCAGGGCTACCCGATGGTGGCTTCGCACGACCCGCGGATGATCGCCATCGCGTCGAAGCTGGCGGCCGAGGCCGGGCGGACGGCGTCCGACCACGAGTTCCAGATGCTCTACGGCATCCGGCCCGAGGAGCAGAAGCGGATCGCCGCCGAGGGCTCCACCATGCGCGTGTACGTGCCGTGCGGCGACGAGTGGTACGGCTACTTCATGCGGCGGCTGGCCGAGCGCCCGGCGAACCTGGTGTTCTTCCTGCGCGGGCTCGCCACCCGGTCCTGAAGTACCCCGGACATAAGGGAACGCCCGCTCACCCGCTTCCCCGACGGGTGAGGGGGCGTTCTCGCGTCCCCGGTCAGTACTGGGTCAGGCCTGCGCTTCCTGCTCGGCCGCGGCCTTCTTGACCTCGTCCATGTCGACCTCGCGGGCCTGGCGGATGATGTCCTCCAGCGCGGCCGCGGGCAGCGCGCCCGGCTGGGCGTAGATCAGCGTCTTGTCGCGGATCACCGCGAGCGTCGGGATCGACCGGATGTCGAACGCGGCGGCGAGCTGCTGCTCGGCCTCGGTGTCGACCTTCGTGAACACGATGTCCTCGTGTTTCTCCGACGCCGTCTCGTACACCGGCGCGAACTGGCGGCACGGGCCGCACCAGCTCGCCCAGAAGTCGATCAGGACGAACTCGTGGTCGCTCACGGTCTGGTCGAAGTTGGCGGTGGTCAGCTCAACTGTGCTCATAAGCTCTCCAACGGACGACGCGCGGCGGGAATTCCCGGGCGGGAGGTAGCGTCTTGACCTCTCAGGATCGAGGCCCCGGGCGGCCGGGCAAGGAGGAACCATGGCGGACGGCGGGATCATGGGCCGGATCGACCAGCTCATCGCTGAAGAGCACGAGCTGCGGTCCCGGTCGGTGGGGGTCGGGCTCTCGGGGGACGACCGGGAGCGGCTCACCGGGCTGGAGCAGGAACTGGACCAGTGCTGGGACCTGCTGCGGCAGCGGCGGGCCCGGACGGAGTTCGACGAGGACCCGGAGGCGGCGCAGGTGCGGCCGGTGGGGGAGGTCGAGGGGTACCGGCAGTAGCTCCCCGCGGCCCGGTACCAGGGCTCGTGAGTGTTCATTCCGGTTCTTACCGGCACAAACACTCACGAGCCCTGTTGCCGACGGCGGGCCTCAAGCCGGGCAGAGGGTCCCGTCGGCAGGGACCTTGGCGTCGATCAGGAAAGCTTCCGCGGCGGCGGTGACGCAGGGGCTCAGGCCGACGGCGCCGTGGCCGGTGCCCTGCCAGGAGACGGTCACGGCGCTGGGCATCTGGTCCGCGGCGCGGCTGGTGCCCTGGCCCGGGGTGACCGGGTCGGTGGTGGTGGCGGCGACCAGGATCGGCGGGGCGCCCGGGGCGCCGGCGGCCGGCAGGGGCTCGCGGCGGACGGGCCACGCGCCGCACCAGGCGAGTTCCTGGGCGACCAGCGCGCCGAACTGGGGGTACTTCGCGCGCATGCCCTGCTCCACCTTGTCGATCTGGTCGGCGGGCAGGCGGGTGGCGGCGTCGTTGCAGCGGGTCGCGATGGTGCCGCCGATGCGGGACGGGTTGTCCCGGTCGTCGGTCAGCATCGGGGCCGCGAAGGCCTCCAGCGCGGTGACGTCGCCGGTGCGGGCGGCGGTGATCGCGTCCGCCAGCGCGGGCCAGCGGGAGCGGTCCGCGAGGCCGAGGTAGACGCCGTACATCGCGATGCCGGGGCTCAGCACCACGCCGTCGGGGGTGGACACCGGGGCGGTGCGGAGCCGGTCGGTCACGGCCGTCAGCGCGGCCTTCGGGTCGCCCATCGCGCAGCCGCGGGCGGCACAGTCCGCGCCGAACGCGTCCAGGGTCCCCTGCGCGCCCGCGGCGACGGCGTCCAGCACGGCCGCGCGGTCCTCACCCGGGTCGGGCAGGCCGTCGAGCACCATGCGGCCGACCTGGCCGGGGAAGCGCACCGCGTACTCCGACAGCACCTTCGACCCGTCGCCACGGCCGAGCGCGCTCAGCTTGTCCAGGCCCAGTTCACGGCGAAGCTCGTCGAGATCGCCCGCGGTGCGCCAGCTGTCCAGCGCGGTCTGCGCGGTGTCCAGGTCGATCGCGCACTGCTGGCCGGCCCGGCGCGCGGCGTCCAGCACGTCGCCGAGGCCGCCCTGCGCGGGATCCGCGCCGAGCAGCGCGTCCCGCGCCTCGGGTGGCACGCACTGCACGCCGCCAGACATCCCGGTGCCGCGCCGGTCCAGGCCGATCAGCGTGAACTTCTGCAGGAACGCCGGCGGCAGCTGCGCCGCGAGCCGCGCGGCGAACAGGGAGCCGGGGTCGCCGCCGACGTCGTTGACCACCACCAGCGGGATCGGCCCGGTGCCCGCCTTCAGCACCAGGATCCGCGCCAGCAGGTGCTGGGTGTCGTCGGGGGCGTCGAGCGGCGCGTTCATCCGCGCGCAGCCGAAGTGCAGCGACGCGGGCACCGCCGGCTGGCCCATCCGGGCGCGGGTGTCGTCGTCGCAGTCGGTCCAGCGCAGCGTCGGCGACTGCGGCGCCGACAGCGGGGGCAGCGGGACCGGGGCCGAACTCGGCGCCGCGGGCTTGGTGACCTTGCCGTCGTTGTCCACCACGGCCGGGCGCACCGACGGGCCGGTGGTGCAGCCCGCGAGGGTCAGCGCCCCCAGCGCCACGACCGCCAGCCGGGCGCGCAGGCGGGGACGGCGGGTGGAACGGCGGCGCACAGGCTTGGTCCTCACGTCTACTCGGGCGAACTCCCGGTCGAGCTTGGCACGCCGGGTGTGGGGCGGAAGTTAGCGGGTCCGGGCTCGTGAGTGGCCATGACGGTTCTAACCGGCATGAACGCTCAAGAGCGGTTCAGCGGGTCCGCACGACCTCGCCGCGGAACACCGCGGACAGGTCGTAGCGCGCGGGCTCCTCCAGCTGCGCGTAGCCGCACGAAGAGGGCTCGCGGTCCGGGCGCCAGCGGGCGAACTGCGCGGTGTGCCGGAACCGCGCGGGGTCCCCGCCCTCGGTGTGCTCGTAGGAGACCTCGACGACTCGCTCCAGCCGGAGCGGCACCCACGGCTGCTCCTTCGACCGCCAGCGCGTGATCCCGCCGGGGATCCGCTGGCCCTCGCGCACGGCGTCGCCGAGCCACGGGTGCCCCTCGCCGTCGGTGACCAGCGGCGCCAGCTCGGTCGCCAGCTCGCGCCGCCGCGCGGCCGGGAACGAGCCGACCACGCCGACGTGGTGCAGCAGCCCGTCGCCGTCGTACAGCCCGAGCAGGAACGACCCGACGGCCTCGCCCGGCGCGCCGTCGACATGCCAGCGCAGCCCGGTCAGCACGCAGTCGGCGGTCCGCGAATGCTTGTACTTGAACAGGACCCGCTTGCCCGGGGTGTACGGCTCGCCGAGCGGCTTCCCGATCACACCGTCGAGCCCGGCGCCCTCGAACAGCTCGAACCAGTGCCGCGCGGTGTCCGGGTCCGTGGTCGCCGGGGTCAGGTGGAAACCCTCGCCGGCCAGCTTCTCCAAGCGCGCGCGGCGGGCGGAAGTCGGTTCGTCCACGAAGGACTCGGCGCCCAGCGCCAGCACGTCGAACGCGACGAACTCGGCGGGTGATTCCTTGGCGAGCAGCTGAACGCGGCTGTCGGCCGGGTGGATGCGCTCGGTCAGCGCGTCGAAGTCGAGCTTCCCGTCGCGGGCGACCACCAGCTCGCCGTCGAGCACGACCTGGTCCGGCAGCGTTTCCAGCAGCCGCTCGACCACCTCGGGGAAGTACCGGTTGAGCGGCTTCTCCGCGCGCGACTGGAGGGTCAGCTCGTCGCCGTCGCGGAAGACGAGGCAGCGGAAGCCGTCCCACTTGGGCTCGAACAGCAGCCCGCCCGAGTCCGGGATCGCCTTCGCGGGCTTGGCGAGCATGGGCTTGATCGGTGCCAGCACGGGGAGGGCCATGCGGGCATTCTGCGCACAGAACGGCGTCAGCGCACGCGTGCCGGGCCCGCCGTGTCCAGTTCGAGCCGGACGGCGGTGGGCAGCACGTCGAGCCCGAGCGATTCCCTGGCCCGCGTGAGCACGTACGTGTCGAGGTCCGACCAGACGCGGCGGACGTCGGTGTCTTCGGTCAGCCACAGCGTCACGCGCAGAGCCGGCTCGGCCTTGGTGCCGACGGCGCGCGCCCGTGCCCGGGTGACGCCGGCGATGTCCTCGGCGTCGGCCTGCACCGCGCCGGCGATCGCGGCCGAGGTGACGGTCAGCTCCGCGCCGGGCGTTTCGTCGAGCCGCAGGTCGGGCCGCGGCTCCGGGCGCAGCGAGCGGAAGAACCACCACAGGCCCAGCACCAGCAGCAGCACACCGAGCACCAGCGCGCCGATCCGCGCGTACAGGGCGTGGTCGCCGAGCCAGCGGACGGCCATCGGGTCGACCAGCGAGCGGTGCCCGCGGAAACGGCCGAGCCAGCCCAGCCCGACCACCAGCGCGGCGGCGCCCGCGAGCGCCGCGACCAGTCCGGCCACGAGAGTCAGCGCGCGCTCGGCGCCGTACGAACGGCCCAGGGCGCGGCGGGCGGCGGAACTGCTCATGCGGTCACCTCGGTCATCAGCGGTCCTTCGGCGAGTCGACGACCACGGTCACCTTCGGCCGGCGCACCAGCGGGACGTCGTCCAGCACGCTGCCGACCGTTTCGAGCAGGCGCGGCCGGAGCTGGGCTTCGTCCTCGAGACGGCTGGAGGCACGCACGCGGACGCGGCGGGCGCTGGCCGTCACGCTCGCGCCGCTGACGTTGTCCTGCGCGCGCACGGCGAGCCCGACCATCCGGGCCAGCGAGCGCGGCGACGTGCTCACGGAGATCCCGTCGGCCGGGTCGGTCATCCGCACGGCGCGGCTGCCCGCCCCGAGGGAGAAGAACACGAACAGCAGCCCGGCGACGAGCGCCACCGCGGCGGTGATGTGCACGGGCGTCGCGGTCCAGTCGAGCCCGGCCAGGTCTTCCCGCCAGCGCGGCCACGGCACGAGCAGCGGTGCGCTCTGCGGCTTCCACCAGTGCCAGCCGACTTCCAGCGCGAGCAGCGCCCCGCAGCCGGCGAGCACCAGTGCGAGCACAGTGGACAGCAGCCGGACGAGTACGCGCATCACTGCACCCGCGGCCGGGCGTCGGGCAGCAGCGCCGAGACCGTCACCGCGACCGAGCGCACGTGGTACGCGGTGATCCGCTCGACCTCCTCGGTCACCTTCTCGCGGACGTCGCCGGTCACCGACCGCACCGGGCCGGGGTAGCGCAGCGCCAGGTCCAGCGCGAGGTCGACGTCGTTGTCCTGGCCGCCGACCTTCACCGCCGCGCCCGAGCGGCCGGTGCTGAGCCCGGCGACCCGGCGCTCGGCCAGCACCGTGCCGGGCACCTGGTCCGCGGCGTGCTGCGCGACCTTGCGCACCACGGCGTGGGCGATGCTGAGCGTGCCGCGCTCCTCGGGTTCGGCAAGCTCGCCGCGGGGCAGGTCGACCTCGGCGAGGTGCCCGGTCACTTGTCCCGGCCCTTGCCGCCGAACACGTCACCGAGGTCCAGCTCGCCGTCGAGCACGCGCCCGACCACCAGCCCGATGACGCCGACCGCCAGCGTGATCAGGAAGGCGGTGAAGCCCTGGGTGGCGGCGAGGCCGAGGATGAGCCCTGCGAGCAGGCCGGTCTGGGTTGCGTTCAACGTTTCCTCCTGGGGTGCGAAGACTTCTGGCCGGCCGGGTGTCCACTGTGTACAGCGCGAGTCCCGCTACTCGACGCGGGAGGACTCCGGCGTGTCTTCGTCCTCGCCGGGCAGGTGGATGTCGTTGACCGCGATGTTCACCTCGATCACCTCGAGCGCGGTGATCTCCTCGACGGCCGTGATCACGTTGCGCCGCACCGCGCGGGCCACGTCGACGATCCGCGCGCCGTACTCCACGACCAGGTCGAGGTCGATCGCCGTCTGCTTCTCGCCGACCTCCACCGAGACCCCCGAGGTGGACGTGGTGCCGGAGCCCGGGATCCGCTCACGCAGGGCGCCGAACGCGCGCGAGACGCCGCTGCCCAGCGCGTGCACGCCGGCGACTTCGCGGGCGGCGAGCCCGGCGACCTTCTGCACCACGAGTGACGAGATGGTGGTGCGGCCTGCGGTGGAGTCCTCGTTCAGCGGGGTCGGGGTGACCCGGCCGGGGACGTCGGGCCGGTTCGGGCTCGGCTGCGCCATGGAGTTCTCTCCCTCGGTCCTGCGGTGTGAGTCCTGCTGCCGGAGTTCCGGCCTGGAAGGTTTTCCCACCCTTACGATGTCCCAACCGGCGGAATCCTCACGGTGGGTCACCCGAACGGAGGAATTCAGTCCGGGTGGACGTCGACCACGTGCACGTTCACCGTGGGTGGTGGGGAGCCCAGCTGCCGCTGCAGCTCCTCGGTGACCCGGTCCCGCAGCAGCTCGGCGGCTTCGTCCGCGGCGACGCCGAAGCGGACGGTCGCGAGCACCTGCAGCTCGCCGTCGTCGAGGGCGACGGCCGACACGTGCACGCCGTCCGCGGCCTCGGCCACCTCGGCGGCGACGGCGCGCGCGAGCTGGACCACCACGGTCTCCGAGACCGACAGCGAGCCACCCTCGGACGGCAGTGCGATCGGCGGCGCGCCCCGGCGGCCGCGCACTCCGCTCACCGAGCGCAGCACCCGCTCGACGAGCCCGGGGGGCGTCGGGACCCGGCGCCGCGCGGCCGCGCGCACCAGCTCCCAGTGGGGGTCCCGCTCGGGATCCGCCGGGCCGGAGCCCTGGTCCGTCATCGTCGCTCCCTCAACTGGCCGAGCAGCGCCACCCTGGCGCGGTGGAGCCGGGCCCGCAAGGCGGGGATGCTGACCTCGAGCACCTCGGCCACCTCCTCATAGCTCAGTCCCTCCAGCTCGCGCAACACCAGCGGGACGCGCTGGGACACGTCGAGCCGGGCAATCGCGCGCAGCACGGCGTCCACCTGCTCCGCACGCACCACCTGCCGCTCCGGCGTCGCCTCGGCGACCAGTGCACCGTCCAAAGTGGATCGGCGACGGCCGGCGGGGCCCGGGTGGACGTCGTCGAGCGACACGGTGGGGCGGCGACGGCGCAGCAGCGCGAGCGCGCCGTTGGTGACCACCCGGTAGAGCCAGGTCGACACCGAGGACTGGTGCCGGAACGCCGGCAGCGCCCGCCAGGCCGCGAGCCACGCTTCCTGGACGACGTCCTCGGCCTCGGCCGAGCCGCCGGTGATGCGCAAGGCCACCCGGTACATCATCGGCGTGTGCCGCCGGACGAGCGTGTCGAACGCCGCGTGGTCACCCGCCGCGGCGCGGTCGGCGAGGCCGGCGTCGCTGTCCTCCTCGGCCGGCATCAGCCGGTGGCCCGCCGGTAGCGCAGCAGCGTGAAGCCGTCCTCGACGAGGATCGACGCGAGGTCCAGCCGCCGTGGCGGCGAGACGGCCGGGCCCGCCGCGATCCGGCCGGCGCCGCCGCCGGTGAGCAGCGGCGAGACGGTGAGGCACAGCTGGTCCACCCGGTCCGCGGCGGCGAGCGCGCCGAACAGCGCGGGCCCGCCTTCGCAGTCGACGCGCCGGAGCCCGCGTTCGGCCAGCATCGCGAGCGCGCGCGGCAGGTCCACGTCGTCCTCGCCGGCCGCGATGACACCGGCGCCGGCTTGGGCGAGTGCCGCGGTGTCGGCTTTCGTGGTGGTGACGACGAGCGGGGGCACGGCCGTGTCGGTGAAAAGCCGGCTCTCGGGGTCGAGCGCCCCCGAACGCGTGACGACGGCGATCGGCGGTGTCGCGGACAGACCGAGGCGTGCGCGGCGGGCGGCCCGCTCGGGGTTCGACCGGGCGCCGCGGTAGTCCTCGGCGCGCGCGGTGCCGGCGCCGACCAGCACCACGTCGGCGAGGTCGCGTGCGAGGAGGAACACCCGCTTGTCGGCCGGGTGCGAAAGGCCGCCGGAAAGCTCGTCCACGGCCGCGGCCCCGTCGGCGGACGCGACGAAGTTGACCTGGACGAACGTCCCCGCGAGCGGCTCGGGATACCCGTAGACCCGCTCCAGGTCGTCGTCGGACAGCGGCGGGGTTTCCCCGCCCCCGCCCGGTGATGGTGGCCACACGCTCCGCACGGCAGCTATCCCAGCATGGCCCCGGAACCGCCCCCGACCGGGGGATACGCATGTCCGCCCACCTCGCACGCACGGGTGACCGCGGTGGCTAGGCTCTGCGACCATGCCCGCAGCCGCCCTGACCGACCGGTTTCCCGAGCTCGGGGCCGACGAGCTGATCGACTCCCTGGTGCCGCCGCCGCGGTTCGGCCGCGCGCGGTTCGCCACCTACGTGCCCAACCCCGACGAGCCCAGCCAGGCCGCCGCGGTGGCAGCCTGCTCGGCGTTCGCGCGGGGGATCGGCGACCGGCCCGCGCGGAAGTCGAGGCTGCGGTCCCTGTTCGGCGGCGGGAATGCCGAGCCGACCGGCAAGATGGGGCTCTACCTCGACGGCGGCTTCGGCGTCGGCAAGACCCACCTGCTCGCGTCCGCCTGGCACGAAGCGCCTTCGCCCAAGGCGTACGGCACCTTCGTGGAGCTGACCCACCTGGTCGGCGCGCTGGGATTCGCCGAGGCGGTGCGGCGCCTTTCGGAGCACCGGCTGCTGGCGATCGACGAGTTCGAACTGGACGATCCCGGGGACACCACGCTGGTCAGCCGGCTGTTGCAGGAGCTGATGAACGCGGGGGTGCACATCGCCGCGACGTCCAACACACTGCCGGACAAACTGGGCGAGGGCCGGTTCGCCGCCGAGGACTTCCTGCGCGAGATCCAGGCGCTGTCCCAGCGGTTCGGCGTGGTGCGCGTGGACGGGCCCGACTACCGTCACCGCGGCCTGCCCGACGCGCCGCCCCCGGTCGGCGACGAGGAGCTGGAAGCTTCCGCCGCCGCGCACGAGGGGTCCACTTTGGACGATTTCGACGCCTTGGTGGAGCACCTGGCCAAGCTGCACCCTTCGCGCTACGGGAAGCTGCTCGACGGCGTCCGGCGAGTGCACCTGCGGCAGGTGAAGCCGGCGCCGGACCAGAACGTGGGCCTGCGCCTGGTCGCCTTCGCCGACCGGCTCTACGACCGCGCGATCCCGGTGGTGGTCTCGGGAGTGCCGCTGCCGGAGCTGTTCACCGAGGAGATGGTGAACGGTGGCTACCGCAAGAAGTACCTCCGCGCGGTCAGCCGTCTGACGGCACTGGCGCGCGACGCGGTGTGACGGCGCGCAGTCCGGTCACCACGGCGGTGGCGAAGAACGTGCCGCCGGCGATGTCCGTGAGGTAGTGGTAGCCGAGGCCGATCATGCCGACCGTGGCGCAGCCCAGCAGCACCACGCCGAGCACGATGGCCGCCAGCTTCCACCGGGCGAACAGGACCAGCACCACGAGCACGGTGACCAGGCTGACCGTGTGGCCGCTCGGGTAGACCAGCGTGCCGTCCTTCCACCGGTCGAACAGCGGCTTGAGCACCCAGGTGTTCAGCGCGACCGCGACCGCCGGGCCCGCCACGGCCAGCAGCGCGTCCCCGCGACGGCGCCGGTACAGGCAGATTCCGGCGATGACCGCGATGGCGGGCAGCAGCACGTACGGCTCGGTGGGCAGGACGAGCGCGTCCAGCAGCCCGTGGCCGAGGCCGCTGACATCGGACGCGGCAGCGGAGTCCAGCGCGCTGGGGGAGCGGCCGCCCGCGAAGACCAGGCCGAGCACCAAGGTGGCCAGTGCGCAGGCGACGGCCACCACGGTGAGGATCCGGCGATTCACGTTCCCTCCTTCTGTCGAAATCCACGCTGTCGAAATCCGCGATGTCGTTCGTCGTCAAGGCAGGACCGGGACGCCGTCCCGTCGACCGAGGAGATTTACCATGGCCCCTGAAACGCCTGCCCCTGAAACGTTGAGTGCGACCCTGACTTTCGCTGTGCCCGCCGAGCGGGTGTTCGCGGTGCTGGCGGATCCGGCGGCCCACGTCGCGATCGACGGCACCGGCTGGCTCCGGGAACCCCTCGAGCGCGCCCCGCTGACCGAGGTGGGCCAGCTCTTCCGGATGGACATGTACCACGCCGGCCACCCGGACGGTGAGTACCAGGTGGTCAACAAGGTCGTGGTGCTCGACGCGCCGCACGCCATCGGCTGGCTGACCGGGAGCCGGAACGACGACGGCGAAGTGGACTTCGGCGGCTGGGTCTGGCGGTACGACCTGGTGCCGCTCGGCCCGTCCGAGACCAAGGTGACGCTCGGCTACGACTGGTCGGCGGTCCCGCAGTTCCGCCGGGAGTTGATCCAGTTCCCGCCGTTCGGTCCGGAACACCTGGACAACTCGTTGCAGCATCTGGCCGGGCTGACCGCGCCGGCGTCCCAGGCCGCCGGGCGCTGACCGGGCGGTATACGCGGATGGCGGGTGGCCGAACCGGCCCGGGTTCGGCCACCATGCGGGGGAACGGGTGGAGGGAGCGACATGCGGGTCACCGTGGTCGGGGGCGGCATCGCCGGGCTCAGTAACGCGTACCGGCTGGCCGAGGCGGGACACCGGGTCACGGTGCGCACGGCGGGCCGGCCGGACGAGTCCACGTCGGCGGTCGCCGGCGGGCTGATCTACCCGCCGGTGGTGACGGCGGACGAGCGGGTCGCGCGGTGGACGGAGGCGACCGTCGGTGTGTACCGGCGTTCCCTGGCGGCGCCGGGCGTCCGGTTCCTGCCCGGCTCGCTCACCCTCGGGGCGGACCAGCCCAGCCCGCCGTGGCTGCCGGCCATGACGGACGTGACCCGCGACGGCGACCGGCTCGGCTTCACCACGGCGCTGGTGGACATGCCGGTGTACCTGGCGTGGCTCGCGGAGCAGGTGGCCGCGCTCGGCGTGCACACGGAGTACGCCGCGGTGGCGTCGCTGGAGGAGGTGGACGCGGACGTGGTCGTCAACGCCGCCGGGCTCGGCGCGGCCGCGCTGGCCGGCGACGACACGCTGGTGCCGGTGCGCGGCCAGCTCGTGCACCTGGCGGACCCGGGCCTGACCTCGTGGACCGTCCTGGTGGAGGGCGACGAGGTGACGTACGTGATCCCGCACGGCCGCCACGTGATCTGCGGCGGCACCGAGGAAATCGGCCGCGGCGACCTCGACCCCGACCCGGCCGTGGCGGCGGCCATCGTGCGCCGCTGCCGGGCGCTGGTGCCGCAGCTCGCGGACGCCGCCGTGCTCGGCACCCGCGCCGGTCTCCGCCCGGGCCGCCCGTCGGTCCGCCTCGAGCGGATCGGGAACGTCGTGCACGACTACGGCCACGGCGGCGCGGGCGTGACCCTGGCCTGGGGCTGCGCGGACGACGTCGTCGAGCTGGTGGGCTGAACCCGGCCTGATCCCCGCCTCAGCCGGTGAACTCCGCGTGGTCGGCTTCGGTGCGGTCGGCGTAGCGCACCGCGTACGCGCCGATCGCCTCGTCGAGGTGCTCGTCGTCGGCGAAGTAGCCCGCGAGCAGTTGCGGGTGCAGGGAACGGGTGTGCGCGCGGGCCAGCAGGGCGCCGGCGAGGCGGCCGTAGTCGTCGAGGTGGTTTTCGCGCAGTGCGGCCGGGTCGATGGCGCCCTTGAGGTTGCGGAACTGCCGCACGATGAACGGCACGCCGTCGATGGTGGTCCAGCCCAGCAGGATGTCCGACTCCGCCTGCACGAGCCGGGCGCCTTCGACGATGCGGCGGCCCTCGTGCTCCGGCGCGGGCACGCCGAGGTGGGCGGCCAGCGCCGAGGGCTGGGCCTGTTTCACTTGCAGCACCAGGTCTTCCTCGTCGTTCCCGTGCAGCAGCACGACGTAGCTGCGCAGGCCGACGCTGCCGGTGCCGACCACCCGGAACGCGACGTCGGCGATCCGGTACCGCGCGGCCAGCGTCCGCCGTGACTCGCGCAGGGTGTCCACATAGGACACCAGTCCGCCTGCCACCGCGGCCGCGGTCGCATCGTCCACATGGGTCAGCACCGGCGGGTCCTCGACGAACCGGTGTCGCGCCAAGCCGGTCTCGTGGTCGTCGACCTGCTGGGTCCGCTTACCAAAAAGGCCGGAAGCAAGCCGACCGGGTAAGGTGACCGGCCGCCGCGATCTGCTTGCTTCCGGCCGGTTTGGTATCTATCGGCACAGCGCGACGACCTTCGCGCTGGTGTTGCGCCGGGCCTTCTTCTCCGCGTCGGCGAAGTCGTCGATCAGCTCGTCCGCCCGCGCCTTCGACAGCACGGACGCGTCCGGCAGCGCGTTCCACGACTCCAGGTACGGCAGCTCCGCCAACGCCCGGATGGTGCGGCGGTAGGACTTCACCGCGTCCTCGGCCGCCTCGCGACAGCCCGGCTCGCCGATGCCGCCCTCGCGCCCGGCGAGCACGAGGCTGGCCGCCAGCCGCTTGAGGTCCCACTCCCACGGGCCGGCCACGGTCTCGTCGAAGTCGTTGATGTCCATCACGATCCGGCCCTCGGGGGTGCCGTACAGCCCGAAGTTGGCCGCGTGCGCGTCGCCGCAGAGCTGGGCGGCCAGGCCGGACGACGGCGTGCCCGCGAGGTCCGCCGCCATCAGCCCGGCCGCGCCGCGGAAGAAGGTGAACGGCGAGGCCGCCATCCGCTCCCGCCGCAGCTCGACCAGCTCCGGCAGCCGTCCGGCGTTGCTCGCCGCGAAATACTCCCGCGCGCCCGGCCGCTCGCGGGCCGCGGCCTCGTGGTCGTGCGCCGTCACCGGTGCGCTGTCACGCAGCCGCTTGCCCCGCGCGTACAGCTCCGCCGGTTCGACGCTGCCGGTGCCGACCAGCGGCCGTTCCACCCAGTCCCCTCGCTTCATATGGGGCTTAACGAGCGAACCGGGCGAAACGCTCCCGCTGCTCAGATCACGGACGGATGACCTCGGCGATGGCGTCGATGCCGCGGTCCAGCTCCTCGCGGGAGATCACCAGCGGCGGTGCCACGCGCAGGGTGTTCTCGTGGGTTTCCTTGCACAGCACGCCGAGCCCGGCCAGCGCCTCGGACGCCGCGCGCCCGGACGGCCCGCCCGGCGCGATGTCGATGCCCGCCCACAGGCCGCGGCCGCGGACCTCGGCCAGGCCGTGGCCGATCAGGCCGGTGAGGCGCTCGTGCAGGTGAGCACCCAGCTCGGCCGAGCGCTGCTGGAACTCGCCGGTGTTCAGCAGCCGCACCACGGCGCGGCCGACCGCACAGGCCACCGGGTTGCCGCCGAACGTCGAACCGTGCTCGCCGGGCTGCAGGACCCCGAGCACGGCCCGGCTGCCGACCACGGCGGAAACCGGCAGGATGCCGCCGCCGAGCGCCTTGCCGAGGGTGTAGACGTCGGCGCGCACGCCCTCGTGGTCCAGCGCCAGCACCGTGCCGGTGCGGGCGAGGCCGGACTGGATCTCGTCGGCGATCAGCAGCACGCCGTGCTCGTCGCAGGCGCGGCGGACGTCGGCGAAGTAGCCGTGCGGCGGCACGACCACACCGGCCTCACCCTGCACGGGTTCGAGCAGCACGGCCGCGGTGCGCGGGGTGATCGCGGCGCGCAGGGCTTCGGCGTCGCCGTAGGGCACCGTCACGAATCCCGGCGTGAACGGGCCGAAGCCGGCGCGCGCGGTTTCGTCGGTGGAGAACGACACGATCGTGGTGGTGCGGCCGTGAAAATTGCTGGCGCCCACGATGATCTCGGCCGTGCCGTCGGGCACGCCCTTCACCTGGTGCGCCCACTTGCGCGCGACCTTCACCGCGGACTCCACGGCCTCGGCGCCGGAGTTCATCGGCAGCACCAGCTCGGTGCCGGTCAGCTCGGCCAGCTCGCGGCAGAACAGGCCCAGCTGGTCGTGGTGGAACGCGCGCGAGGTCAGCGTGACGCGGCCCAGCTGCTCGACCGCGGCGGCGATCAGCGCGGGGTGGCGGTGGCCGAAGTTCAGCGCCGAGTAGCCGGACAGGAAGTCCAGGTAGGACTTGCCGTCCACGTCGGTCACGCTGGCGCCCTCGGCCTCGGCGATCACGACCGGCAGCGGGTGGTAGTTGTGGGTGCTCCAGCGCTCGTCGAGTGAGATGAACCCGTCGGCGGAGGCAGGGGTGGCGGTCTCCCGACCGGCGAACGTCGTCATGGCTTCAGGCTAGGCGCTGTTTGCGGGGAGATCAGCCGGGAAATGTTGCTTTCGCTCGTCGTTCGTTGCGCAGTCCGGGGGGATCGCCGGTGAATCGATGCGTGCGGGGGGACCGTCACGCGCGGATTCGTCCGGGAACCACCCGGCCGGGTGGTTCCCGCGAAGGCGGCGGCCTCGACCTGAGGGTTATCGTCGCCGGATGGCGAAGAAGGAGAACGGGAACCGCGTCCGGGATGCCCTCCGAGCAGGGGCGGAGCTGCCGGACCCGGCCTCGTCGCCGGTCGGGCCGGCCAAGAAGGCGAAGGGCGAGGAAAAGCTCGCCACCGCCGGGGAGCGGCTTTCGGCCCTTCAGGAGGCGCTGTACGCGGAGGGCACGGCCGGTGGCGGCCGCAGCGTGCTGCTGGTGCTCCAGGGTATGGACACCTCAGGCAAGGGCGGCACCGTCGGGCACGTGCTGGGCCTGGTGAACCCGATGGGTGTCAAGTACACCGCGTTCAAGAAGCCCACCCCGGCCGAGCGCCGCCACGACTTCCTCTGGCGCATCCGCCGTCAGCTGCCCGCGCCGGGCCGGATCGGTGTGTTCGACCGCTCGCACTACGAGGACATCCTGGTGCCGCGGGTGTCCGGCCTGCTCACCGCGGCCGAGCGGCGGCAGCGCTACAAGGAGATCAACGCTTTCGAGCGCGAGCTGGCCGAGGGCGGCACCACGGTGGTCAAGGTCTTCCTGCACCTCTCGCCCGAGGAGCAGCTCAAGCGGCTGCGGGCCCGGCTGCAACGACCGGAGAAGCGGTGGAAGTTCGACCCCTCGGATATCGAGGCGCGCCGCCACTGGACCGCCTACCAGGAGGCTTACGCCGACCTGCTGGCCAAGACCTCACCGGACACCGCGCCCTGGTACGTCGTGCCCGCCGACCGCAAGTGGTACCGGAACTGGGCCGTCGCCGAGCTGCTGATCGAGGTGCTCACCGAGCTGGCGCCGCAGTTCCCGGAACCGGCCTACGACGTCGAGGAGGCGCTGGCCGCGCTGAAGGGTGTTGGCGTGGTGGGCTGATCGTCTGAAAGAGTGCCGGACGTGACCGACTCTGTTCTCGACGACGATCTCTCGTTCCTCCGCCGCCAGGCCCGCACCCAGCGCTTCACACTCGGCGCGCCCAAGCTCTTCACCGTCTCCCCGGACGGTTCGCGGGTGCTGTTCCTGCGCAGCGAGTCCGGCACCGACCCGCGGCACAGCCTGTGGGCGCTCGACCTCACTTCCGGCGAGGAGGCGAAGCTGGTCGACGCCGCGGAGCTGCTGCCCGGCGACGAGGACCTGCCGCCGGAGGAGCGGGCGCGCCGCGAGCGTTCGCGGCTGACCGGCAGCGGCGTGCTGGCCTACGGGGTCGACGACGCGTTCACGGTCGTCACCTTCACCTTGTCCGGCAAGCTTTACACGCTCGACCTGGCCACCGGTGAGATCAAGGTGCTGGTCGACGGCTCCGTGATCGACCCGCGGCCGAATCCGGCGGGCACGCACGTCGCCTACGTCCGCGACCGTCGGCTGCGGGTGATCGAGCTGGTCACCGGCGCCGACCGGGTGCTGGTCGAGGAGGAGGGCGAGGACATCACCTGGGGCCTGGCCGAGTTCATCGCCGGTGAGGAGATGGACCGCCACCGCGGCTACTGGTGGTCGCCGGACGGGCAGAGCCTGATCGCCGAGCGCTCGGACCGCGGCCCGGTGCCGCGCTGGACCATCGGCGACCCGGCGAACCCGCAGAACCCGGCGAACGTCGTCGCGTACCCGTCGGCCGGCTCGCCGAACGCCGAGGTTTCGCTCGCACTCCTCGGCCTGGACGGCAGCCGCGTCGACCTGGCCCGCGGCGACTGGGAGTACCTGGTCACGGTGCACTGGTCGGCGGGCGGGCCGCCGCTGCTCGCGGTACAGCCGCGGGACCAGCGGTCGCTTTCGGTGCTGGCGGTCGACGTCGCGGACGGCTCGACCGGCGTGCTGCACACCGAGACCGACGAGCACTGGGTCGAGATCCTCCAGGGCGTGCCGGCGTGGACCACGGACGGCCGCCTGGTCACCGAGAGCGCCGCCGACGGCGACCACCGGCTGGTGGTGGACGGCACGCCCGTCACGCCGGCAGGTCTCCAGCTGCGCTCGGTGCTGCACGTCGGCACCGAAGTGCTGTTCACCGCTTCCGACGACCCGACCCAGGTGCACGTCTACCGCACCGAGGGTGGCACCATCCGCCGTCTGTCCACTGAGGACGGTGTGCACGGCGGCGCGGGCAGCGCCGGGCTGGCAGTGGTCTCGTCGTGGAGCCTCGAGCACAGCGGCCCCGTCGTCCGGGTGCTGCGCGACGGCGAGCCGGTGGGCTCGATCAATTCGTCCACTGTGGACCCCGAGATCGTGCCGAACCTGACCTGGCTGACGCTGGGCGAACGCGGCCTGCGCGGCGCACTGGTGCTGCCACGCGGTTACGAGCCGAGCGAGGGCAAGCTGCCGGTGCTGCTCGACCCGTACGGCGGCCCGCACGCGCAGCGCGTGCTGCAGAGCCGCAACGCGTTCCTCACCCCGCAATGGCTGGCGGATCAGGGTTTCGCGGTGCTGGTGGTCGACGGCCGCGGCTCGCCGGGCCGGGGCGCGGCCTGGGAGAAGGCGATCGCCGGGAAACTCGCCGAGGTCACGCTGGCCGACCAGGTGGACGGGCTGCACGCGGCCGCGGCCGAGCACCCGGAGCTGGACACCGAGCGCGTCGCGATCCGCGGCTGGTCGTACGGCGGTTACCTGTCGGCGCTGGCGGTGCTGCGCCGTCCGGACGTCTTCCACGCCGCCGTCGCGGGCGCGCCGGTGACCGACTGGTCGTTGTACGACACGCACTACACCGAGCGTTACCTGGGCACGCCGCAGGACGCGCCCGAGGTGTACGAGACCAACTCGCTGATCGCCGGTGCCGGAGAGCTTTCGCGAGCGCTGATGCTCGTGCACGGCCTCGCCGACGACAACGTGTTCCCCGCGCACTCGCTGCGGCTTTCGTCGGCGCTGCTGGCCAAGGGGCGCTCGCACGTGTTCCTGCCGCTCGCCGGGGCGACGCACATGACACCGCAGGCCGAAGAGGTCGCGGAGAACCTGATGCGCACGCAGGTCGACTGGTTGCAACGCGAGCTTTCCGCTGTCGCTGCCGAAAAGGAGAACTGATGAGCCGCTGGGGCCTGACGATCCCGCTCACGGGTGTGCCGCTGACAGAACACCGCGCACTCGTCGAGGAGCTGCCCGATCTCGGCTACACCGACGCCTGGACGGCGGAGACCGCGGGCACGGACGCGTTCACGCCGCTGGTGCTGGCTTCGCAGTGGGCGCCGCAGCTGCGGCTGGGCACCGCGATCGTGCCGGTGTACACCCGAGGTCCGGGGCTGCTGGCGATGAGCGCGTCGACGCTCGCGGAGCTGGCGCCGGGCCGGTTCGTGCTCGGCATCGGGGCCTCGTCGCCGGTGATCGTGGAGAGCTGGAACGCCGCGGAGTTCACCGAGCCGTTCGCGCGGTCGCGGGACACACTGCGGTTCCTGCGCTCGGCGCTCGCCGGGGAGAAGGTGAGCGAGAAGTACGAGACGTTCTCGGTGGGCAAGTTCCGGCTGGAGCGCGCCGCGGACCCGGCACCGTCGATCATGCTGGCGGCGCTGCGGCCGGGGATGCTGAAGCTGGCGGCCCGCGAGGCCGACGGCGCGATCACGAACTGGCTGGCCGCGGCCGACGTGGCGCAGGTGCGGGGGGTGGTGGGGCCGGACGTCGAGCTGGCGGCCCGGATTTTCGTCTGCCCGACCGAGGATGCCGACGCGGCTCGGGGGCTGGGACGCATGCTGATTTCCTCGTATCTGACCGTGCCGGTGTATGCGGCGTTCCACGAGTGGCTCGGACGCGGGGACGCGCTGGCGCCGATGCACGCGGCCTGGGCGGCGGGGGATCGGAAGAAGGCCAACGAGGTGATCCCGGATTCCGTGGTGGACGAGCTGGTGATCCACGGCAGCGTCGAATCCTGCCGGGAGCAGGTTCAGGCCTATGTGGACGGTGGGCTGACCACCCCGGTCATCGCGCTGCTGCCGACCGGCGGGGATCCGTTCGAGCGGGTGCGGGGACTGGCGCCGAAGGACTGATCCGGCGGCGGGCGGGCAGCTTCGGCTCGGTTTTGGTGGACGACCGCGGGTTTTCTTGCTACTACTCGGGAAGCTTGGCGGTCCCCACCCGAACCCAGGAGGTTCGCACGATGACGATCGAGGCTCGCCCGTACCCGTTTCCGGAGGTCCCGCAGCTGGATCTGGCGCCGGAGTACGGCCAGTTCCGGCGGGCCGCCGGCCTCGCCCGGCTGGAGATGCCCCACGGCGGCACGGCGTGGCTGGCCACCCGGCTGGCCGATGTCAAGCTCGTGCTGGCCGACCCGCGGTTCAGCCGCGCCGCGGCGGTGGGCGCCGATGTGCCCCGGACGCTCCCGATGATCGAAACCACTCCCAGCATCCTGAATCTGGACCCGCCCCAGCACACCCGGGTACGCCGGGTGGTCGCGAGAACCTTCACCGTGCGCCGGATCGAACTGCTGCGCCCCCGGATCCAGCAGGTGGTGGACGAACTGCTGGACCGGATGATCGAGAAGGGCCCGCCGGCCGACCTGGTCACCGATTTCGCGCTGCCGCTGGCGATCACCGGGATCAGCGAACTGCTCGGCGTCCCGGCGGAGCAGCGGTCGCAGTTCCATGTCTGGTCGGACAAGGCCACGGCCATCGCCGACGTGCCGGTCGAGGAGATCATGGCGGCCCAGCAATCGCTGGAGGGCTTTTTCGCCGAGCTGGCCGAGAAGCGCCGGGCGGAGCCGGCCGACGACCTGATCGGCACCATCGTCTCGGCCCGGGACGCCGAGGAACGGCTTTCCGACGAGGAGCTGGTGCAGCTGGGCACCGTCCTGCTCAGCGCGGGGCACGAGACCACGGCCAACCAGCTCTCCGGCTACGTGTTCACCCTGCTGACCCAGCCCGAGCTGTGGCAGCGGCTGCGCGACGAGCCGGCGCTGGTGCCCGCCGCGGTCGAGGAGCTGGCGCGGATCACGCCGCTGGGCGTGGTCACCTTCGGCCGGATCGCCCGGGAAGACGTGGAGGTCGGCGGCACGCTGGTCCGGGCGGGCGAGTCCGTGGTCTGCCAGATCGCGGCCGCCAACCGCGACGAGAGCGCGTTCGAGCGGAGTGACGAGGTGGACTTCGACCGCGAGGCCAATCCGCACATTTCGTTCGGGCACGGTCTGCACCACTGCGTCGGCGCGCCGCTCGCGCGGGTCGAATTGCAGTCCGCGCTCGCCTCGGTGGTTCGCCGGCTGCCGGAGCTGCGCCTGGCGGTGCCGGCCGGCGAGGTGCCGTTCAAGACCGGCCGCCTGCTCCGCGGCCCCCGGTCGCTGCCCGTCACCTGGTAGCGGTTGCCGGAGGCAGCGGATGACGCTTTTCCCGCACTGAGCGAGGGGAAAGCGTCATCCGCTGCGACCCACCGCGCCGCTCGGATCTCCCGAATGGGCGACGTAATCCGCGGTCCGGGCCTCCATGCTGGGAGGGGATGCCTACCCGGTCGCCTTCTGCCGGAGGGTGTCCGTATTGTTGCGCAGGGTAGGCAACCCTAAGAAAGGCGGCTCCATGGGTGTTGAGGCGGCAGCTGGTCTCAGCGGCGGGCGCGGCGGCGCGGACCGGCTCGGCGAGCTGATCCCGGTGGCCCTGCGCGGCCTGGCGAACGGGATCGCCGAGCGGGGCGGGCCGGTGCCGGCCGGGGGACCTGCCGCGGTGGCGGCGGCGCTGGCCGCGGCCGGGGGCGGGACGGGAATGCTGCCGCGCACCGGGGTGGGGGAGGAGCGGGCGCTCGAAGAACTCAGCGCGCTGCTCGCCGCCGGGTCCGCCGACCCCGCGGACCCGGCCTGTGCCGCGCACCTGCACTGCCCGCCGCTGGCCGTTTCGGTTGCCGCGGACGTGGTGGCCAGCGCGCTCAACCCGTCCATGGACTCGTGGGACCAGGCGCCGGTCGCCAGCGAGCTGGAGCGGGAGTTCACCACCGGGATCGCGCGGCTCTGTTATCCGGGCGCCGCGGGGGCCGACGCCGTCGTGACGTCCGGCGGCACCGAGTCCAACCTGCTCGGGCTGCTGCTGGCGCGCGAGGCGAGCGGCATCTCCGTCCGGCCCGTGTGCGGGGCGAATTCCCACCACAGCGTCGCGCGCGCCGCCTGGCTGCTCGGGCTGCCCGCACCCGTGGTCGTGGCCTGCGAGGACGACCGGATGGTCCCGTCCGCGCTGGCCGAGGCGCTCGCGAAGCTGGGCGCGGCCGCCGTGGTCGTCGCGACTGCGGGCACCACCAACACCGGGCGGATCGACCCGCTGCCGGAGATCGCGGAGATCTGCCACCGCGCCGGGGCCCGGCTGCACGTCGACGCCGCGTACGGCGCCATGGCCCTGTGCAGCGAAACCCTCCGCCCGCGCGTGGCCGGGCTGGAGCTGGCCGACTCGGTCGCCCTCGACATGCACAAGTTCGGCTGGCAGCCGGTCGCCGCCGGGCTGCTGGCCGCGCGCGACGGCGCCGACCTCGCCGCGCTCACCGTCCGCGCCGAGTACCTCAACGCCGACGACGACACCGAGGCCGGCCTGCCCGACCTGCTCGGCCGGTCGATCCGGACCTCGCGCCGCCCGGACGCGTTCCGCATGGCCGTGACCGTCCGCGCGCTCGGCACCGAAGGCATCGGCGCGCTCGTGGAACGCTGCTGTGCCACCGCGGACGGGGTGCACGCACTCGTCACCGCCCACCCCGGCCTGCGCTCGTGGGGCGCGCCGGAACTGTCCACTGTGGTCTTCCGCCCG
The DNA here is from genome assembly GCA_036502365.1 of Amycolatopsis sp. Taxonomy (GTDB): domain Bacteria; phylum Actinomycetota; class Actinomycetes; order Mycobacteriales; family Pseudonocardiaceae; genus Amycolatopsis. The sequence continues at coordinate 7,894 of DASXYS010000087.1, read as the reverse complement.
CGCGTGGCCGACGAGCTGGCCGAACCGCTCGCCGACGAACTGGTGGCCCGGGTCCGCCGCTGCCTGCTGGAGGCGGGCACCGCCGTGATCGGCCGGGGCCTGCTGCCGACCGGGCCGGAGGGCGCGCCGCAGCTGTGGCTCAAGCTCACCCTGCTGCACCCGCACACCGGCCCCGAGGACTACCGCTCGCTGCTGGACCAGGTGGTGGCGACCGCGGCGGCCGAGTGTGCCACCGTCGCCCGGCAGAGCCCGGTCGCCTCGTGAGGCGGTTCGACCTCGCGGGAGTGGGGATCGGGCCGTTCAACCTGTCGCTCGCGGCGCTGGCCGATCCGCTGGAGCAGTTGGACGTCGTGCTGTTCGACGCGCGCCCGGAGTTCCGCTGGCATCCCGGGCTGCTGGTCGAGGGCGCGACGCTGCAGGTGCCGTTCCTCGCCGACCTGGTCTCGCTCGTCGACCCGACCAGCCGGCACTCGTTCCTCAACTACCTGCGCGAACGCGGCCGGCTGCTGCCGTTCTACTTCGCCGAGCGATTCCACCTGCCGCGCGCCGAGTACGACGACTACGGCCGCTGGGCCGCCGCGCGCCTGCCGTCGTGCCGGTTCGGCCATGAGGTCACGGGCATCCGCTGGGCGGCGGCCGAGGAGGCGTTCGAGCTGACGGTGTCCGGCGCGGAGCCGGTGCTGGCGGGGTCGGTGGTGCTCGGGGTCGGCAGCACGCCGAACGTCCCGCTGCCGCTGCGGGAACTCGTCGCGGCACCGGACGTGCTCGCGCTGCACTCCGCGGACTATCTGACCCACCGCGATGCCTTGCTGGCCGCGGAAACTGTGACGGTGGTCGGCTCGGGGCAGTCCGGCGCCGAAGTGTTCCTCGACCTGTTGCGGGCGCGATCCACTGTGGACGGACTGCGCTGGCTCGCGCGCACCCCCGCGTTCGCGCCGATGGAGTACTCGAAGCTGGGGCTGGAGCAGTTCACCCCGGACTACACGGCGTACTTCCGCAGTCTGCCCGAGCCGGTTCGCGACCGGCTGCTGCCCGCACAATGGCAGCTGTACAAGGGAATCGACGCCGAAACCATCGCCGCTATCCACGACGAGCTGTACCGCCGCAGCATCGGCGGGCCGTGGCCCGGCGCCGCGCTCACCCCCGGGGTGGAGGTGGTTTCGGCGAGCGCGGGCGTCGGCGGCATCGAACTCGGCCTGCGGCACGCGCAGCAGGCTCGCGACGCCACGCATCGCACCGGCGCCGTCGTCTGCGCCACCGGCTACGCGGAAACGCCGACCGGGCCGCTGCTGTCCGGGCTGGGCGATGCCGTCCAGCGTGACGGCCGGGGCCGACTGGCCGTCGGCGAGGACTACCGGCTCGTGCTCGGTGGCGAGGTCACCGGCTCGGTGTTCGTGCAGAACGCCGAGCGGCACACGCACGGACCCGGCGCGCCGGACCTCGGGCTCGGCGCGTGGCGCGCCGCCACGATCCTCAACGCGGTGTGCGGCAAGGCGGTCTACGAGCTGCCCGCGCGCACCGCGTTCACCACGTTCGGCCTCGAGACCACGGAGGACCTGTGACCCTGAACGCCGACTGCCCCAAAGACAGTGCCTCTTGGCGCGACGCGGGTTCGCTTGTCACGCACAAGATGCTCGGCGAGCTGTCGTACGAGGCGATGCTCGTGCCGAAGCCCGGCGAAGCGACCAGCGACGGGCACCGCACCTGGCGGCTGGAGCTGCCTGGCGACATCTCGTACCGCTTCGAGGCCCGGCGCGGCGCGTTCGAGTCCTGGACGGTCCGGCCGGGCAGCGCAGTCCGGCTCGCCGACGGGGCCGAGGCGCCGGCCGACGACCCGCGCACGCTGGTCGTCGACGCGCGGGAAACACTGGGGCTGACCGGGCTCCGGCTGGCCGACGTCCTCGCGGAGCTGACCGCGACGGTCGCGAACGAGGCGGCCCGCCTGCGCCGCGCGCCGACGGCCGTCGAACTGTCCACGATGGACTACAACCTCGCCGACGGGCACCTCACCGGCCACCCGCGGCTGGTGCTCAACAAGGGCCGCGTCGGCTTCTCCGCCGCCGACCGCGCGCGGTACGCGCCCGAAGCCGGCGCGGACATCCGGCTGCGCTGGTTCGCCGTGCACCGCGACCTCGCCGAGTTCCGCTGCGTCGCCGGGCTGACCGAATCCGAGCTGCTCGCGGCGGAGCTGGACGACGCCGAGCGGGCCGCGTTCACCGCGCGCGTCGCCGAGATCGGCGAGCCCGCCGACTACCTGTGGGTGCCCGTGCATCCTTGGCAGGCGGACGAAATCCTCGGCACGCTCTACTCGGCGGAGCTGGCGACCGGGCGGCTGGTGGACCTCGGCGACGGCGGTGACGCCTACCGTCCACATCAGACTGTGCGCACGCTGGCCAACGTCTCGCGCCCGGACCGGCACGACGTGAAGACGGCGGTTTCGGTGCGCAACACGCTGGTCTACCGCGGCCTGAACTCGGCGGCCACGCTGGCCGGCCCGTCGGTCACCGAGTGGCTGCGCCGGATCGACGCGGCCGACCCGTTGCTGTCGCGCGAGTACCGGTTCGAGCTGCTCGGCGAGGTCGCCAGCGTGTCGGTGCGGCACCCGCTCTTCGGCGCGCTGGAAGAACTGCCGTACCGCTTCCACGAGACGCTGGGCGCGCTGTGGCGCGAGCCGCTCGTCGCCCGGCTCGGCGAGGGGGAGCAGGCGATCTCGTTCGCCGCGCTGCCCTACCGCGACGCCGACCGCGTGTCCGTGCTCGCCTGGCTGATCGAGCGCGCCGGCCATGGCGCCGAACAGTGGTGCGCGCGGTTGTTCGACCTGCTGCTCACGCCGTTGCTCCAGTGGCTGCTGCGTTACGGCGTCGGGTTCTGCCCGCACGGCCAGAACCTGATCCTGGTGGTCGACGCCGACGGGTGGCCGCTGCGCGTGGCGGTGAAGGACTTCGCGCAGGGCGTGGACCTGCTCGACGAGGAACTGCCCTGTTACGCCGACCTCCCGCCGGAGGCGAACGCCGACATGCTGCGCTGGCCGGCGCACCTGCTCGCGCAGTCGCTGTTCAGCTCGGTGTTCTCCGGGCAGCTGCGGTTCTGGGCGGAGATCCTGCTCGACGACCTTGGCCTGCCGCGCGGGGTGTTCTGGGCGTTGGTGCGCACGGTCGTCGGCCGCTACCGCGACGAGAACCCGGACGTCGCCGCGCGGTTCGACGCGTGCCGCCTCTTCGCGCCGGACGTGGAGCGCGTGACGCTCAACCGCGAGCACTTCGCCGGGCAGGGCTTCGACAAGGTGGAACGCGACGACGAGTTCGACGTCCGGTGGGGCCGGGTGCCGAACCCGCTGCACACGCCGGACCCGGACGGCGCCTGGTGACGCCGTTCGCGCGTCCGGTCGGACCGCGTTCGCTGGCCGCGCGGGCTTCGGCCGCCGCGGCCGCCGGGGAGATCCTGCGGCGGGTGCTCGACGACGACGGCACCCGCCTGCTCCTGCTGGTGCCCGACCCGCACGCGCGGTTCGCCGCGGCCGAGGTCGGCGGGCCGTTCGCGGCCGAGGTGCTCGACGACGGGTACGGCGTGTGCAGCTACGTGTTCGCCTGGACTCCGGAGCGGGAGCCGCTGCCCGGTGGCGGCGCGCTTTCCGCGTACCTCGGCGGTTTCGGTGATCTGCGGATGCGCCCGGACCCGGCCACGGCGGTGCCGCTCGGCGAACGGACGTGGGCGGTGGTGTGCGACGCGGAGTGGCCGTCCGGCGAACCGGCCGGGCTGGCCCCGCGGTCCGTCCTGCGGGCGCAGCTGGCGGCGGTGGAGGAGCACGGGCTGGTGCCGTCGGCGGGGCTGGAGCACGAGGTCGTCTTCCGGGACGCCGGCGGCGCGCCGCTGACCTCGCACGGCGTCGACTACGCGCTCGGCGGCACCGAACGGCTCGCGCCCCTGCTCGCCTCGCTGCGGGAGGCGGCGGCGGGCCTCGGCGTGGAGTCCGCGCGCGCCGAATGCCACCCGGGCCAGTACGAGGTCGTGCTGCGGCACCGGGACCCGCTGGCGGCCTGCGACGACGCCTTACTGCTGCAATTGCTCACCCGCCGCGTCGCCGCCCGGCACGACGTCCGCGCCGACTACCTGGCCTCGCCGGAGCCGGGGCAGGGCAATTCTTGTCACGTCCACCTGTCACTGTCCACATCGGATGGACCGGCGCTGCTTTCCGGTCAGCTGGGTGCGTTCCTGGCGGGCGTGCTGCGTGATGCGCGAGCGCTGACCGCGGTGTGGGCCCCGACGTGGAACAGCTACACCCGGCTGCGGACGGCGTCGTTCTCACCCCGGGTGCTCCGCTGGGGCCCGGACGACCGCACCGCCGCCGTCCGGCTGTGCGGGCCGCCCGCGTCGCCGAGGCTGGAGTTCCGCTTCGCGGGGGCGGACGCGCAGCCGCACCTGGTGCTGGCGGCCCTGCTGGCGTCGGGCCGCGCGGGCATCGAGGAAGAGCTGAGCCCGCCGTCCGCGGGGATCGAGGTGGGTTCGCTCGCGCCGACGCCGTGGGAGGCGCTGGCGGAGCTGGAGGAGGGGCGCGTGGCCGCGTTGCTCGGGGAGGACGTCGCGCAGCAGCAGGCGGCGCTGCTGCGCGAGGAGATCGCGGCGGGACTGGACGGCGTGACGGACTTCCACCGGCGTCGCGGCGCGCTGCGGTCCTGACTGGTGAGCCCGGGGGGTTGCGCGGCGGCGGGGGAGTGCGCAGGCTTCAGCAGGTGAGCGAACACGAGTACGACCTCATCGTCATCGGCTCGGGGCCCGGCGGGCAGAAGGCGGCCATCGCCGCCGCGAAGCTGGGGAAGAAGGTGGCGGTCGTCGACCGGCACGACATGGTCGGCGGGGTGTGCGTCAACACCGGCACGATCCCGTCCAAGACACTGCGCGAAGCGGTGCTCTACCTGACTGGCATGAACCAGCGGGAGCTCTACGGGGCGAGCTACCGCGTCAAACAGGACATCACCATCGCCGACCTGCTGGCCCGCACCCAGCACGTGGTGGGGCGTGAGGTGCAGGTGGTGCGGGCGCAGCTGCTGCGCAACCACGTCGACCTCGTCGCGGGCACCGGCTCGTTCGCCGACTCGCACACGATCATGGTCGAGGGCAGGCATCCGGGCGACCGCCGCACCATCACCGGCGACAACGTGGTGATCGCCACCGGCACCCGCCCGGCCCGGCCCGCGCACGTCGACTTCGACGCCGCGCGGGTGCTCGACTCCGACGAGATCCTGCGGCTGGAGCAGATCCCGTCCTCGCTCGTCGTGGTCGGCGCCGGGGTGATCGGGATCGAGTACGCGTCGATGTTCGCCGCGCTCGGCTCGCGCGTGACCGTGGTGGAGCAGCGCGACCAGATGCTCGGCTTCTGCGACCCGGAGATCGTCGAGTCGCTCAAGTTCCAGCTGCGCGACCTCGGCGTCACCTTCCGCTTCGGCGAGAAGGTGGCGAACGTGGCGGTTTCCGCCGATTCCACCGTCACCACCCTGGTGAGCGGCAAGCGCATCCCGGCCGACGGCGTCATGTACTCCGCGGGCCGTCAGGGGGTGACCGGCGAGCTGGCGCTGGAGAACGCGGGCCTGATGGCCGACGAGCGCGGCCGGCTGGCCGTGGACGACCATTACCGCACCGGGGTGGAGCACATCTACGCGGTCGGCGACGTGATCGGTTTCCCGGCACTGGCCGCGACCTCGATGGACCAGGGCCGGCTCGCCGCATACCACGCGTTCGGCGAGCGGGCGAACGGCTTGGGCACGCTGCAGCCGATCGGGATCTACACGATCCCGGAGATCTCGTACGTCGGTGCCACGGAAGCGCAGCTGACGTCGTCCTCGGTGCCGTACGAGATCGGCATCTCGCGCTACCGCGAGCTGGCGCGCGGCCAGATCACCGGTGACAGCTACGGAATGCTGAAGCTGCTGGTGTCCACTACGGACCGCAAGCTGCTGGGCGTGCACGTGTTCGGCACCGGCGCCACGGACCTCGTGCACATCGGCCAGGCGGTGATGGGCTGCGGCGGCACCGTCGACTACCTGGTCGACGCGGTGTTCAACTATCCGACCCTGTCCGAGGCGTACAAGGTCGCCGCGCTGGACGCGACCAACAAGATCCGGGCACTGGAGCGGTTCCCCGTCTGACCTGCGCCGCGAGGGGGACGTTCGAACATATGTTTGACAGCGTTCTAGAACATGTGTTCGACTGGACGGGTGCGATGGGAACGGCAGCGGGCAGGGGAGGGTGAGCCGGTCCTGCCAGGCCTGGACGGTCTGGTGCGATCGGTGCGATCACCGGAATTCGACGGCGTCACCTTTCACGAGGTGCACGCCCGGTCGGTGCTGAACAAGGTTCCGGGGGCGTCCCCGATGCCGTTCCGGTGGACGGTGAACCCGTACCGGGGCTGCTCGCACGCGTGCACGTACTGCCTCGATGGCGGCACTCCGGTGCTGCTGGCCGACGGGCGGGCCAAGCCGATCGCCGACCTGGCGGTGGGCGAGGCGATCCTCGGCACGCGCGGCCACGGCGTCGCGCGGCGGCTGGTGCCCACGGAGGTGCTGGCGCACTGGACCACGGTGCGTGAGGCCTACCGCGTGACCCTCGACGACGGCACCACGCTCATCACCGGGCCGGACCACCGGTTCCTCAGTGCGCGCGGGTGGAAGTACGTGACCGGCAGCAAACTCGGCACGGCGCAGCGGCCACACCTCGAGGCCGGCACGGAATTGGTCGGCGGCGGGCGGTTCGCGCGCACGCCGGACGACACGCTCGGCTACCGCGCCGGGTACCTGTGCGGGATGCTGCGCTCCGGCGGTTTCGCGGCGGAGCCGGACGCGGCCGCGCGGGCGCTGCGGTACCTGCCGGACTTCGGCTCCTCGGTGGGTTTCATGCGCATCCCGCCGCAGCCGGACGCGCACTGGTCCCGCGGGTTCCTCGCCGGGCTGTTCGACCTCGCGGGCTCCTACCGCCGCGGGGTGCTGTCGATCGCGCACGACGAGACAGACGTCGTCGAGTCGCTTTTCGAGGCGCTGGACCGGTTTTCCTTCGATTACGAGACGGTCGGGCACCGCGGCCACCCGGGCCGGCGCGTGGCGCGGCTGTCCGGCGGCACCGGCGAGGTGCTGCGGTTCCTGCACCTGGCCGACCCGGCCGTGGCGTGGAAGCGCTCGCTCGACGGGACCACCATCGGCTCGGTGCGGCGCACCGTCGCGGCGGTGGAGCCGCTCGGGCTGGAGCTGCCGCTGTACGACATCACCACCGGCACCGGCGACTTCGTGGCCGACGGCATGGTGTCCCACAACTGTTTCGCCCGTAACACCCACACCTATCTCGATTTCGACGCGGGCCACGACTTCGACACCCAGGTGGTGGTGAAGATCAACGCGCCGGAAGTGCTTGCGGCGCAACTGAAACGCCCGGGCTGGTCGCGCGAGCACGTGGCCATGGGCACGAACACCGACCCGTACCAGCGCGCGGAGGGCCGCTACCGGCTGATGCCCGGGATCATCCGCGCGCTGGCGGACTCGGGCACACCGCTGTCGATCCTGACGAAGGGCACGGTGCTGACCCGGGACCTGCCGCTGCTGGAGTCCGTGGCGAAGGACGTCCCGGTGGGGCTGGCGGTCTCGATCGCGCTGCTGGACCGGGAGCTGCAGCACCGGCTGGAGCCGGGCACGCCGAGCCCGCAGGCGCGGCTGGAGCTGGTCCGCAAGGCACGCGCGGCGGGCCTGCCGTGCGCCGTGCTGGTCGCCCCGGTGCTGCCGTGGCTGACGGACTCGGCCGAGGCACTGGACGCCCTGTTCGCCGGCCTCGCGGAAGCCGGGGCCACCAGCGTCAGCGTGCTGCCGCTGCACCTGCGCCCCGGCGCGCGCGAGTGGTTCGCCTCGTGGCTGGG
>DASXYS010000086.1:0-50774 GCA_036502365.1 Amycolatopsis sp. | reverse complement strand
CTACCCGCAGCGTGCCACCGGACTCCAGCGGCAGCGGCTGGTCGAGGCGACCGTGTTGGATCCGTAGGTCGTCCAGGATGCGCAGGGCCTCCCGGGCGAACCAACCCAGCTCGGGGTGGTTCCTCTTTGCCTCCAGCTCCCCTATCACGACGATGGGGAGCACGACATTGTGCTCCGCGAATCGCAGCAGCGCGCGAGGGTCAGACAGCAGCACGCTTGTGTCGACGACATGCGTTCGTGGCACACGCCCACCCGCTTACTCGGAGTTGTCCGGTCCTGGCCCCCAAGGGGGCCGGAAACCGGCCTCCAGGCGTTGTCGCAACAGCGGCACCGAGGGGCCTCTCCCGAGCGGCCCGGCCCAATGCCGGACCACGACTTGAGACGTCTCGGCACACGGTAGCCGCAGGTCGTTGAGTTGGCGACCAACTTCGCCGAACACGTTGTGAACCGACATCGACGCCATCGGTAGCCGAGCCCGGCCGGAAGCCCTTGCACCGCCCGATCCGGACGCACCATGTCACCATCCGCAGTCGGACGACTGCTCCCACCGCCGACGGTCGCAGCGGCCAGGCGCGCCCCCGCGTCGCTGCGTCGCCGTGACGTGGACCACGAAACCCCCACCTACGGCACTCCGATCACACTCCGGACCGACGCCGCCGCCACCGGGCCAGTCCAAGGCGCGCCCTGGACCCGGCGGACCAGCACCGAGAGCCGGCCCCGATCTCACCCACCGTGACCGGCGCCGGCGGACGTCCAGGTAGCTGGCCGGACCGGCGAGCCCCGGCCCGGCGCGGCGCGGGCTCGCCGGAAACCACAAAGGTGGTCGGACCCTCCCTCGCGGAAGAGCCCGACCACCTCGTGGGTCGACGTTCGGTGTTCAGGTGTGGACTCCTGGCCGGCCGGAAAGCCGGCAGCCGGGCGTTGCGCCGGCCAGCCGGTCAGCCCACCAGCCGGTCAGCCCACCAGCCGGTCAGCCGGCCAGCCGGTCAGCCCCGCGCCCGAGACCTTCGGGTCGTCAGCTGTTCAGGCGCTCGACCAGCGCCTCGTGCTCGGCCCAGAGCTCGGCGGGAAGCCGGTCGCCGAAGGTCTGGAAGTGCTCGGGGATCAGCTCCGCCTCCCGCTTCCAGACGTCCACGTCCAGGTTGAGCAGCACGTCGAGGTCGGCGTCGGCGACGTCGAGTCCCTCGGACGGCAGCGCGTCCCTGGTCGGGACCACCCCGAGGGGGGTCTCCACGCCGTCGGCCTGGCCCTCGAGCCGACCGATGATCCAGGCGAGAACGCGGCTGTTCTCGCCGAATCCTGGCCAGAGGAAGCGACCCTCGGGGCTCTTGCGGAACCAGTTGACGTAGTAGATCCGCGGCAGCTTCGCCTGGTCGGCCTTCTGACCGACGGCCAGCCAGTGCGCGAAGTAGTCGGCCATGTTGTAGCCGCAGAACGGCAGCATCGCGAACGGGTCACGGCGCAGCTTGCCGATCGCGCCCGCCTGGGCGGCCGTCGTCTCCGAGGACACGATCGAGCCGAAGAACACCCCACGGCGCCAGTCGGACGCCTCGGTGACCAGCGGGACCGCGGTCGCGCGGCGACCGCCGAAGAGGATCGCCGAGATCGGCACGCCGCGCGGGTCCTCCCACTCGGACGCGATCGTCGGGCACTGGTCCGCCGGCACGGTGAACCGGGCGTTCGGGTGGGCCGCCGGCGTCGGCGACTCGGGCGTCCAGTCGGCGCCCTTCCAGTCGATCAGGTGGGCCGGCTTGTCCTTGGTGAGGCCCTCCCACCAGACGTCGCCGTCGTCGGTCCTGGCGCAGTTGGTGAAGATCGAGTTCTTGGCGATCGTGCGGATCGCGTTCGGGTTCGTGCGCTCGCCCGTGCCGGGAGCGACGCCGAAGAAGCCGGCCTCCGGGTTGACGGCGTACAGCCGACCGTCCTCGCCGAACCGCATCCACGCGATGTCGTCGCCGACCGTCTCCGCCTTCCAGCCGGGCAGCGTCGGGATGAGCATCGCCAGGTTCGTCTTGCCGCAGGCCGACGGGAACGCCGCCGCGACGAAGTGGACCTTCCCCGCCGGGGAGGTCAGCTTGAGGATGAGCATGTGCTCGGCGAGCCAGCCCTCGTCGCGCGCCATCACCGAGGCGATGCGCAGCGAGTAGCACTTCTTGCCCAGCAACGAGTTTCCGCCGTAACCCGAGCCGTAGCTCCAGATCGCGCGCTCCTCGGGGAAGTGCGAAATGTACTTCGTCTCGTTGCACGGCCAGGCGACGTCCTGCTGGCCCGGTTCGAGCGGCGCGCCGACGGAATGCAGCGCCGGCACGAAATCGCGCTCGCTGCCGTCCGGATTGATGAACTTGTCGAGTGCCGCCTGGCCGGCGCGCGTCATCACGCGCATCGACGCCACGACGTAGGCGAAGTCGGTGATTTCCAGACCCAGCTTGGGATTCTCGTCGCTGAGCGGGCCCATGCAGAACGGGATCACGTACATCGTGCGGCCGCGCATCGAGCCGCGGTACAGCTCGGTCATGGTGGCCTTCATCTCGGCCGGGTCGGTCCAGTGGTTCGTCGGGCCGGCGTCCTCCGGCCGTGCCGAACAGATGAAGGTGCGGTCCTCGACCCTGGCGACGTCACCGGGGTCGGAAGTGGCCCAGTAGGAGTTCGGCTTGGCCTTCAGCTGCACGAAGGTGCCGGCCTCGACCAGTTCGGCGTTGATCCTGGCGGCCTCTTCGTCGGACCCGTCGACCCACACCACACGGTCCGGGGTGGTCAGCTCGGCGACCTCCCGGACCCAGGACAGCACGCCACTGTGCGTCGTCGGCGCGGTGTCCAGTCCGGGGATGGCGACTGCGGTCATCTCTACTCCTGACTTCCGACGACAAAAGAGCCCACACCTCGAACGACTGTGTTCAGGTGCGGGCTTCATTGCCGGCGACCGAATGGCTTCGCCCACCGGCGGCGGACCGGTGTGCGGGTTTTTGGGATTCCTCGACTGTAGCTGGATGACCGGCAGGTAACCGAGAGCTGACCTGTTGGTTCTCTCACAAGAACGATAAGGGAATCGATTCAGTTGTCACTGAATCGGTCGATTGCCGAAAATATTCTTGAGTGGCCTGAGTCGCATTCGTGACCGGAGGGCGCCTCGCCGGAAACGCGGACGGGCCCGGCGACGCTGATGCGTGCCGGGCCCGTGTGACGCAGGTTACTGATGCGACCGAAAGCAGGCGGACACGTTTAGTTCGGGCTGATCCACTGTCCGGTGCCGGAGTCGATCTTCGCGACGCCGTTGAGCAGCTGGGTGCCGTCGCCGCCCCAGAGGTGATCGCCCGCGGGGTCGGCGGGCGCCGCCGCGCCGTTGCCGCTGCCCTCTTCGGTCCACTGGCCGGCGCCGGTGTGGTCGAACGTGGTGGTGGTGCCGTCGGCGTCGATCTGCACCGCGATGTCGGCCTCGCCGTCGCCGTTGCTGTCGGTGAACGCGATCGTGCCGCCGGACTTGGTGTCGACGACCGCGGTGTCGTTGTGGCCGTCGTGATCGGTGTCGATGGTGGCGACGCCGGCGTCGACCTGTCCGTCGGGCAGGTCGGCGTGGATGTGGCCGGTGGTCGAGTCGGCCTGGCCGGAGGAGTCGGTGCCGCCGGGGTGGCCGTCACCGGACTCGACCCAGGCGCCGCTCGCCTCGTCGTACACCGCCTGGTCCACGACGTGGCCGGTCGAGTCGAGGACCGCGTAGTGGTCCGCGGTGCCGTCGTGGTTGCTGTCGACGAACGCCTGCGCGCTGCCGTCGTCGTGCTCCACGATCGCGGTGTCGGACACCCCGTCCTGGTCGGTGTCGTAGTTGACCTCGGCCTGGTACTCCTGGCCGTCGACGTGGACCGTCATCGCGTCGGTGCCGGCGGGATCGGTGTCGGTGCCGCCACTCTCGTCGACCCACATGGGAAAAGCCCCCTTTTACGACCGGGTCTCACCGGCTGCTTCGGCTGTCTAACTCCTACGACTCACGTTAGGCCGGTTCGGTTCCCGACCACAACCTGATCACGCCGTCGACGAGGCCGCATCACGCAGTGCCCGGATGCGGGTGAGCAGGGATTCGGCCCGGTCGCGGCCCTCGGTGGCCTCCCGGAGCCGCTTGGCGACGACGGCGATCTTCTTGGCCCGCTCCTGCGCGCCCATCTTGATCGTCTTGTCGACCTCTTTCAGCTCGGCCTCGATCGACTCGATCCGCCGGGTGAGGGCCTCGTCGAGCGCCATGGACAGCTGCTGCTCCGCCTCGATGAGCTGCTCGGCGACCAGCTGGTCGAGCGTCGAGCGGGCGTCGGCGATGGCCTCGACCAGCCATTGCTTCATGTGCTGCTTGTCGGACGCGTGCTTGCGGGTGCGGGCCATCCACCAGCCCGCGCCGAGGCCGATGATGATCGTCGCGGGCAGCACCACCGGGTTGAGGATGGCAACGCCGGCCAGCGGGAGCGCGGCGATCTTGGCCCCGCCGACGCCGCCCGAGATGCCCATGAAGACGAGCAGTTTGTCCTCGGCCGTCGGCGGCTTCTTGTCCGGCGGGCGCAGCACCACGGGCGGTCCGCCGGCCCGCGCGAACTGCGCGCGGATCACGTCCAGCTCCTCGGCGGAGAACAGCTCCGACAGCGCCACGTTCGTGACGTGGTTGAGGCGCTGGGAAAGCAGCATGGAGATCCGCTGCGAAGTCGTCTGCAGCGCGATGTCCACCTGTTGCGGCAACGCGGCCAGCTCGTCGCGCTTCGCGGCCTCGATGCGCTGGCGGAAGTGCGTCTGCGCGTCCCGCATCTCGCGGCTGCTCTCGTGGCCGACCTCGACGCGGGTGCGCTGCACCTCGCCGCGCAGCTTGAGCTGCCAGCCCCGGGTCGACGTGCGGCGCTCGGCCTGCAGCTGGTCACGGCGTTCGCGCAACTGCTCCGCCTCGGCCTCGCCCGCGGACAGCGCGCGGCTCTCCGCCTGCAACTTCGCCTTGATCTCGCCGAGCACGCTGGAGAGCGCCCGCAACGTGTTGGCCTCGGCGAGCATGGCCGAACGGCCGACGAGCAGCTCCTGCAACGCGACCTGCACCGTCGCGACGCCGGACTTCTCCCGCAGCATCGCGGCCACCTGCTCGTTCGGCGCCTTCGCGGCCGTCTCGAACACGCGTGCCGACACCGGGTGGAAGACGGCGTCGGCGAACCGCGGCGCGTGCTGGGCCAGCAGCTGCTTGTCGGCCTCCAGGATCTCCCGCCAGCCGCGGAACATGTCCACCTTGGCCAGCACGAACACCACGGTCTCGACCCGCTCGCCGACGTCGCGGAGGAACTGCAGCTCGGTGGAGGTGAACGGCGCCGACGCGTCGACCACGAACACCAGCGCCGTCGCGCCCGCCGCGGCCTCCTTGGCCAGCTCGCCGTGCATCGAGTCCAGCCCGCCGACGCCCGGCGTGTCCACGACCGTCACCCGTTCCAGCAGCGGCACCGGGCCGCTGACCTCGACGTACCGCGGCGGGAGCTGGCCGGCCGGCAGCTCGTGCGTCGCCGAAACCCAGTTCACCAGCTCACGCAGGTCGATCGGCACGGACGCGAACTGGCCGGGGTAACAGGCCTGCGCGCCCCACGCCTCGGCATGCTCGAACACCAGGTACGTGGCAGTGGCGACATCAGCGTCCACAGGGGACAGTCCCGGCGTCGCGAGCAGGGCGTTGACCAGTGAGCTCTTGCCCCGGTTGGTCTCGCCGACCACCACGACGGAAGGCTTCTTCGGCCGGGCCCGGCGGACCTCGTCGACCCATTTGGCGGCCTGCGGATCGGCCTCGCGGACGACGGCCGTCAGCTGCTCACGCGCGGCCTGGACCTGCGCGGGCAGGGTGGGCGCGGTCATGGGACTCGCTTCGCGTAAACGGTGACGATCGGCGCGCGCAGCAGCCGCTCGTGATCGGCGAACCCGGTCACCTCGGTCTCGGCGACCACGCCGTCGAGCGCCGGGTCGTCGGTCGTGACCGCGCCACCCGCCTCGTGCCGGGCCGGGTCGAAGCGCTCGCCGTCCGGGCGCAGCGCGCTGACGCCGATGCCGGCCAGCCCGTGCTCCAGCCGCTCGACGACCCCGCCGCTGCGGGCGCGGTCCAGCGCGTACAGACACAGCTGGATGAGGGCCTGGCGGTCGGCCAGCGCTCGCTTGAGTTCGTCACTGGGGGCAGCTACGACGTCCACACCGGTATTCGACGCGGCCTCCTCGGCCGGGGTTCCCTCGGCGTCGGCAACACCGTCGGGATCGACTTCCTTACTGCGAAACCAAGCCAAAACCCTCACCCCTGGTCGTCGGCCGAGCCGCCCGGACGGATTCCACCAGTCTGGGGCAGCGGGCCGCCACCCGGGGGCGGAACGGGACAAAGGAACCGCTCCGGCAATAGCCGCAGCACGAGTCGTGACGCCACCCAGCCGGACAGCGCCTGATCCCCAGGTGCAAGCGTTTGCGGGAAGTTCAGGCGAGCTCGCGGATCACGGCGCGCATGGCCGCTTCAAGGGCCGGCGGGTCCTCGGCGAAGCGGGACGAAACGAGGATCTGGTCCTCGGCCGTGCGAGCCCAGATCCGGCCCGCGACGGAGATCTCGATGACCGACAGCCGGAACGGGTGGGCGCGGCGGCCGAGGTGCACCTCGGTCTCGCGGACGAGCTGGCCCAGCCGGTCGCCGGCCAGGATGTGGCGGCGGTAGAAGCCGGGGGCGGACAGCGCGCCGTTCTGGCCGTCCCGCAGTCCCGAGCCGCGAGCGGCGGCGAAGTGCCGCGACGCCGCGGTCGCGAAGTGCTGGACAGCGAGGTCGATCGCCGAGCCGTCGCCCGGCACGGGACGGCGCAAGCGGGTTCGCGGCACGCGGGTGCCGGGCTCGCCCCGTCCGCGCAGCGCCGTCAGGAGGCCGGTCCACCAGCCGGACCACTGCGCCTGCACCTCGGCCCGGTTGATCGCGGGCGGGATGTGCACCGGAACCGCCGGCTCCACCGGAGGCAGCACCTGGTCGTCGTCGACCGAGAGAGCGAGGACATCACGGAGGTACAGCGCGAGGTCGATCTGGTGCTCGCTCCCCCAGGACGCCCGCCACGAAGTGGTGTTCTCCAGTTGCACGAAATCCACCCTACGCCGAAAACGGCGGGGGCTTCGGCGGCTGCGTTACTCGCGGATCTGTTGCCAGATCAGGAAATACGCCCGGTGGACGACGTGCGCGACCCGGCTCTGCGCGGGCGTCGCGCCGAACGACGCGAAGGACCGCCACCAGCCCGCGCGCTCCAGCGCGTGCGCGGCGAGCTGCGTCCGCGGCGCCCCCGGAAGGCCCAGCTGAGCGCCGATGTCGGCGTTGCTGCCGACGCGCAGCACTTCCTCCGACAGGTCCTCGGGCATGTCGACGGCGCCGGAAGCGACCAGCGTCAACGCCTCCAGCAGCCGCAGCGCGTGCGCCTCCGGCTTGGCGAGCAGGACCTCGATCGCGTCGTGCACCCGTTGCCGCTCGCCCGCGTCGCCGGACGCGTGGGCCAGCGCGGTCACGGACGCGAGCGCGGCCGCGGCCTTGATCCCGTCGGCGCGCGCGGCGAAGACGATGGAGAGCCGTTGGCGCACGGCATCGAGTCCGGACGCGTCGAGCAGCGTCCGCCGCAGCGCGCCCGCGGTGATGGCCGGCTCGGCGCGGATGGCGTCGACCGCGCGCCGGACACCGAACAAGTCCAGCTTCTCCAGCAGCCGCAGCCGGACGCCGGACGGGACGTCGCATTCCCAGCTGGTGAAGATGTCGGCCGAGATCAGCATCGTTTCGAGGACGTCGTCGTCCAGCGCGGAGAGCTGCCGCAGCGCCTCGGCGTCGGCGGAGGTGAAGCCGCCGGACTCCGCGGACTCGGCCATCAGGCCGATCACCGGCAGCACGTCGGCCACGCGCGGCTTGAGCGTGCTCGCCTGCTTTTCCGCGAGCATCGTCGCGGCCTTCCAGACGTCGCCGCCGGAGCCCGCCACGGACTCCGCGACGATCGTGTCCGCCTTGTTCAGCACGGCAATCGCGTTGACGGGGCCCGCTTCGCGGCTCGCGGTGGCGGCGGTGAACGCGGCGAGCGCCTGCTGATCGTCCGCGCGCACGCCCTGCGTGACGACGTACAGCACGGCTTCCGCGCCCGCGACAGCGTTTCGCGAAGTGTCGTCCAGCTCGTTGGAACCCTCGTCGGCGCCACCCTGCTTGGCAGCGCCGAGCAACAGCTCGGTGCGCGAGACGGACGCGGCGTCGAGCGACCCGAGGCCCGGGGTGTCGATCACCGTCATGCCCTGCAGCACGGCGTTGGTCAGGTACGCCTCGAGGTGCGAGACCTCGGTGATGTCCACGCCCAGCTCGGCCGGGATCGACCCGTCGGCGGCGAAGGGCAGCACCTGCTTGCGGCCGTCGGTGAACACGACCTCGACGCGGTCCACCGTGCCGTACTGGAACCGGGTGACCAGGCGGGTGCACTCGCCGACGTCGGTGGGCGCGACCCGGCGCCCGATCAGCGCGTTGACCAGCGTCGACTTGCCCGACTTGA
This sequence comes from Amycolatopsis sp., assembly GCA_036502365.1. GTDB lineage: Bacteria > Actinomycetota > Actinomycetes > Mycobacteriales > Pseudonocardiaceae > Amycolatopsis. The sequence goes on along the minus strand of DASXYS010000086.1, from coordinate 42,249 downwards.
TCCGCCCGGCGACGGCCACCTGCAACGGCGCGCCCAGCCGGCGCAGCACCTCGCCGAATCCCGCGGCCGTGCGCGGGGAGACCTGCGACTGGAGCCGGTGGCACAGGTTGGCCACCGACATCGACAGCGGGCCCGCGAGGCGCCCCTGCTCCGCCGCTGCCGTCACGGCCCCGGCCCCCTCCCGACTCGCCTTGCTCGATCCGCCGACGAAATCGTGCCATGCCGGTCATCCTCGGGTCGCACCGAAGGTGCTACCGGCGGGCGACGCGCCGGGCCCTCGCGCCGACTTAGGGTTGAAGCGTGCGAAGGCTGAGTCTGTGGATGCGTGCCCACCCGATGGCGGGGGACACACTGCTCGCGGTGATTCTCGGCCTGATCGACCTGCTCTTCTTCCTGGGCGGCGTCTTGCTCGACGGAGGCGCGCAGCCGCCTCCGTGGTTCGTCTCGATCCCGGTCGACGTGCTGATGGTGGCGCCGCTGGCGTTCCGCCGGAAGAGCCCGCTGTGGTCGGCCTACGCCGTCCTGCTGATCAGCATCGTGCACACCACGCTCCAGCTCGGCGTCTCGGGCGCAGTGGCGATGGCGATGAGCCTGTACTCGATCGTCGTCTACGTCGGGCGCAAGCAGGGGCTGATCTATCTCGGCGCGCTCGCCGCGCTGAACACCGTGCAGACGTTCACCGACCACAGTCACTCGTGGTTCGCCGAGACGCTGTTCACGCTCTTCGGCCTCGCGCTGTGCTGGACGCTCGGCGAGTTCGTCGGCGCGCGGCGGGCGTACGACGACGAGGTGGAGGCGCGCCTGCACCTGCTGGAGACCGAGCGGGACCAGGCCACCCGGATCGCCGTCGCCGAGGAGCGGAGCCGGATCGCGCGCGAGCTGCACGACGTCGTCGCGCACTCGGTGAGCGTGATGGTGGTGCAGGCCGACGGCGCGTCGCTCGCGCTGCCGACGAATCCCGACCTGGCCGGCCGCGCGCTGCAGACGATCTCCGAGACCGGCCGCGGTGCGCTGGGCGAGCTGCGACGGCTGCTCGACGTGCTGCGCAACGACGACGGGGACAGCGAGCCCCGCGTCCCGCAGCCGGACGCGAGCGCGCTCGCCGACCTGACCGAGCGGATGCGCGCGGCCGGTGTGCCGGTGGAGCTGGAAGTGGACGACGACCTGGCCGACCTGCCCGCCGGCGTCTCGCTCGGGCTGTACCGGATCGTGCAGGAATCGCTGACGAACACGCTCAAGCACGCGGGCACGGGCGCACGCGCCGAGGTGCACGTGCGCCGCGACGGCGAGACGGTGGAGGTGCTCGTCCGCGACGACGGCGCCGGACGGGCGAGGCAGCTGGAGGGGGCCTCGGCGCACGCCGGACCGTCGAAGAAAACCCCGCGGCTGACCGTCGCGGGCGGAAATGGGCTGATCGGGATGCGGGAGCGCGCACACGTGTACGGCGGAACGCTGGAGGTAGGCCCCGCGCCCGCCGGTGGGTGGCAGGTTCGAGCGGTCCTGCCGGTTAGGTTGGCGCCGTGATCCGAGTAGTGGTCGTCGACGACCAGGAGCTGATGCGCGTCGGGTTCCGGATGGTGCTGGGCGCGCAGGCCGACATCGACGTGGTGGGCGAGGCCGGCGACGGCGCGCAGGCCATCCGGCTGGCCGCCGAGCTGCGCCCGGACGTGGTGCTGATGGACGTGCGTATGCCCGTGCTCGACGGGGTGGAGGCGACGAAGCAGATCGTCGCGGCCGGCACCGCGAGGGTGCTGGTGATGACCACGTTCGACCTGGACGAGTACGTGTACGCGGCGCTGCAGGGCGGGGCGTCGGGGTTCCTGCTCAAGGACACGCAGCCGGACCACCTGGTCTCGGCCTTGCGCGCGGTCGCCTCCGGCGAAGCCGTGGTCTCGCCTTCGGTCACGCGCCGCCTGCTGGACCGCTTCGTCGGCACGGGCGGCTCCCCGGTCCGCGACGTCCGTGAGCTCGACGTGCTGACCGACCGCGAGCGCGAGGTCCTGGTGCTGATCGCGAAGGGCTTGTCGAACCTGGAGATCGCCGAGTCGCTTTTCCTTTCGGAAGCCACAGTGAAAACGCACGTCGGCCGGATCCTGGCGAAGCTCGACCTGCGGGACCGGGTGCAGGCCGTGGTGCTGGCTTACGAGACCGGGCTGGCCCGGCCGGGGCTCGGCTGACCCTGAGGGCTCAGGGGGATTTCAGGGTCGCCTCAGGGGTTTCACCGATCGTATGTCCACCGTAGACACGATTGGGTACTACTCAAGTCGGGTGACTGGTTAGACCCACAGGATGACGCCAAGACCGGCCGCGCTGCGTCACGATAGCCGAGGTAAGAGCACCAGGGTGAACGGCAACCGGCCGTTACAGAGGGAGCAGGGATGATCGAGGCATCAGGTCTCACCAAGCGCTACGGCACTACGGTCGCGGTGAACAACCTGTCGTTCGCAATGGCCGCGGGGAAGGTCACCGGCTTCCTGGGCCCGAACGGCGCCGGCAAGTCCACCACCATGCGCATGATCCTCGGCCTGGACAACCCGACCTCGGGCCAGGTCCTGATCGGCGGCAAGCGTTACCACGAACTGAAGGACCCGTTGCGGACCGTCGGCGCGCTGCTGGACGCGAAGTGGGTGCACCCGAACCGTTCCGCCCGCGCACACCTTTCGTGGATGGCGAAATCCAACCGGATTCCGACGGCCCGGGTGGACGAAGTACTCGACATCGTCGGCCTCACCAGTGTCGCGGCCAAGCGCGCCGGCGGGTTCTCGCTCGGCATGTCGCAGCGCCTCGGCATCGCCGCCGCGCTGCTGGGCGACCCCGAGGTGCTGCTGTTCGACGAGCCGGTGAACGGACTGGACCCCGAGGGCATCCTCTGGATCCGCAAGTTCATGCACCGCCTGGCCGAAGAGGGCCGCACGGTTTTCGTCTCCAGCCACCTGCTTTCGGAGATGGCGCTGACCGCGAGCGACCTCATCGTGATCGGCAAGGGGCAGCTGATCGCGCAGTCCACCACGGAGGAATTCGTAGCGCGTGCCGCGGAAAACACCGTGAAGGTGCGTTCGCCGCAGCTTCCGGCGCTGCGTGAGCAGCTCGTCCGCGCCAGCGCACAGGTCACCGACTCCGGCAACGCGCTCATCGTGTCCGGAATGGACAGTGACAAGATCGGCGAGATCGCGGCTTCCGCGAACATCGTGCTCCACGAGCTGAGCCCGCAGACGGGCTCGCTGGAGCAGGCCTTCATGCAGATCACCGGCGACTCCGTCGAGTACCACACCGGGCTCGAGGCCGAAGCGCAGCAAGCCTTCCAGCCCACCGCCCGCTGACCACTCATTCTCCTAGGAATCAGACCATGACTCTGCTCGCGGTTGAACGCATCAAGCTCTTCACCACCCGCTCGCCGTGGTGGTGCGCCGCCATCGCCATCGTCCTCACCGCAGGCTTCGCCGCGCTCATCGCGGGCGCCTCGCCGGCGGGGGAGACGATCGACGTACCCACCACCCAGGCCGGCTACCAGTTCGGCGTCGCCGTGATCATGGTGCTGGCCGCGCTGTCGGTGACCACGGAGTACCGCTTCGGCACCATCCGCACCACGTTCCAGGCCGTGCCGCACCGCGGTTCGGTGCTCGCCGCCAAGGCCGCCGTCGTCGGACTGCTCGGACTGGTGATCGGCGAGGTCGGCGCGTTCGGCGCCTGGGCACTCGGCTACGCCATCCGCCCCTCGTCCGCGCTCGTGCTCGACAGCTCGGGCAAGTGGATCGACGTGGCCGGGGTCGGCGTGCTGTTCGCGCTGGCCGCGGTGATCGCGGTGGCCATCGGCATCCTGATCCGGCACAGCGCCGGCGCCATCGCCCTGCTGCTGATCTACGTGCTGGCGGTGGAGAACCTGGTCCAGCTGATCCCGACCGTCGGCCCGAAGATCCACAAGTGGCTGCCGTTCAACGTCGCCGACAAGTTCCTCCACGGCGGGGCATCGGGGGGACAGACGGGCCAGGGCGCCTCGGACGTGGTGCTCTCGCAGGGCTGGTCGCTCGCCTACTTCGCCGCCTTCGCGGTGGTGCTGATGGCCATCGCCATCGGCGTCGCGAAGAAGCGCGACGCCTGAGACTCAGCACTCAGTAGACCCACCACAGGGAGGTTCGCACCCGCGCCAGGCGGGGGCCGGGTACCGGTGCGAACAGGGGAAAAAGGGGATAAAGGAAAATCCGGGTCGCCGAATTCGGGGGGCGGCCCGGATTTCCTTCCTGCCGGTAGAGTTCGCGCGAAGCGGGAGGGGAGCGCGCGTGCTCGAAACGAGAGGGCTCACGAAGTCCTACGGCGACACCATGGCGGTGAACGATCTGACGTTCACCGCCGAGACCGGCCGGGTGACCGGGTTCCTCGGCCCGAACGGCGCCGGCAAGTCCACGACGATGCGGCTGCTGCTCGGCCTCGACACCCCGACGGCGGGCACCGCGCACATCGACGGCCGCCCGTACCGGGAGCTGCGTGATCCACTCCGGACAGTCGGCGCGCTGCTCGACGCCACCTGGCGCCACCCCGGCCGCAGCGCGCGCTCGCACCTGCGCTGGCTCGCGGCCACCAACGGCCTGCCGGACCGCCGCGCGGACGAGGTGCTGCAACTGGTCGGGCTCGACTCGGTGGCCAAGAAGCGCGCGGGCGAGTTCTCCCTCGGCATGCTCCAGCGGCTCGGCATCGCGACCACGCTGCTCGGCGACCCGAAGGTGCTGCTGTTCGACGAGCCGGTGAACGGCCTCGACCCCGAGGGCGTCCACTGGATCCGGCAGCTGATGCACGCGCTCGCCGCCGAGGGCCGCACCGTGTTCGTGTCCAGCCACCTGCTGCCGGAGATGGAGCAGACGGCGCAGGACCTCGTGGTGATCGGCCGCGGCCGGTTGATCTACCAGGGCACGATGAAGGACTTCGTGGAGCGCGCCGGCTCCCGCGGCGTGCGCGTGCGCACCCCGCACGCCGACGCCATGCGGACCGCGCTGAGTGGGCGCGGCGCGGAGTTCACCGAAGCGGGCAACGCGTTCGTTGTGTCCACCTTGGACAGTGACGAGCTCGGCGAGCTGGCCTTCACCGCCGGCGCCACCCTGCACGAGCTGAGCCCGCTCACCGGATCGCTGGAGCAGGCGTACCTGGAGCTGACCGGCGACGCGACCGAGTTCACCACCGGGGGATCGCGATGAACGTCCTGCGCGCCGAGCGCATCAAGCTCTTCAGCACCCGCGCGCCATGGTGGTGCAGTCTGCTCGCGGTAGCCGCGCCGCTCGGCTTCACCCTGCTGTTCTTCCTGCTGACCGGCGCGGAGATCAGCGCGAACGTCGGCAACACGCAGCTCGCCACCGGCGTCGGGCGCACAGTCGCGCTGGTGCTCGCGGTGCTCGCCGCGACGTCGGACGCCGGCTGGGGCACGCTGCGGCTGACCTTCCAGGCCGTGCCGAAGCGCGTGCCGGCGCTGCTCGCCAAGGGCACGGTGGTCTTCCTGCTGTGCGCGCTGCTCGGGTTGCTGGCCGGCGTCGGCTCGTGGGGCCTGGCCTCGCTGGCGCGCCCGGACGCGAACCTCGCGCTGCACACCGCGGAGGACTGGCGGCTGGTGCTCGGCCAGACGGTGACCTTCGCGCTCACCGGCCTGCTCGGCGTCGGCGTCGGGCTGCTGTTGCGCAGCACCGCGCTCGCGCTGACGCTCGTGCTCGTGTGGACCCAGCTCGTGGAAGGGCTGGTGCTGCTGATCCCGAAGGTCGGCGACGACATCTACCAGTGGCTGCCGTTCTACGCGGCTTCGCAGTTCGCCGGTGGGGATTTCACGAGATCCGCACTCAATCTGTCCCCGCCGCTCGGACCGTGGGGTTATCTCGCGTATTTCGCTGCGATCTGCGTGGTCTTCTTCGCGGCCGGGGTGATCACCACGGATCGCCGGGACGCCTGAGTATGCGGCCTGCACGTGCAATCCGCTTGTACAGCGGGCAAACGGATTAAGACCACGTTAAGAGGCTGTGGCTTCTCTCACAGGAAGCAGACATAATGTCAAAGTCCCCAGGATATTCGAAGTAGAGCGCGCATCCGTCTCAGCTCCCCGGAGGTGATCCTTGACGGTGGACGCTGGTCAGGGACTGGTGAGTCCCATTCCGTCGGCCCGCAACGAAGCGGCACCCCAACCCCGGCTCGAGCCGATGCTGGACCTTGAGTGGTCGCAGGCGATTGAGCTGCCGAGATTTGCCCTGCCCGCGGACCGGCCCGGCGATCTCCGTCAGGCGTGGGTGCACCGTGCGGCCGAGGACGTCGTACTGGCGCTGTACCGCAGAGCGAGCGGTCTCGAAGGCCCGCTGCCCGCCCCGTGGTGGCTACGCGCCGTCGCGAGCGGCCGGCTCGAATCGCGCGAGCTGGGCTTCCGCATCGAAGATCGCATCGCGCAGCTGCTGACCCGGCGGCCGGGCTGGGAGTTCGTGCCGTGGGCCGCCGACGGCGAGTCCGGGTACTGGGAGTTCATGCCGTCCGAACGCGGCAAGTCCGGCCACTCCATCCCGACCACCGTGGTGAACACCGACCGCCACGACGGCTGGATCGACGTGCTGCCCGCGCATTCCGGCACCACGCCGGAGCCGATTCCGGTGGCCGGCCTGGCCGGTCTGCGCTCGCGGCTCGGGGAGTTCGAAGCGGTTCGTTAGCGCGCCTCCGCCTGTACCAATCCGGCCGAAAAGCAGGCACCGACCAGCCGTCAGCCGACAACGCAGGCCGGTTGCCGTGGCTGTCGGGCGGATTGGTACCGACCAGCACCGTATCTTGGTCCGGGTGGAGAACCAAGACCAGCCACGACTGCGCAGCGTGGTCAGTTACGTCAAACGCGGCGGTCGGATGACCGTCGGCCAGCAGCGCGCCTGGGACGAGCTCTGGCCGCGGCTGGGCCGGACGGTCACCGACCTGCCGCCGGGGCCGGTGGACTTCGGCGCGTGGTTCGGCCGGGAAGCGCCGGTGCTGCTGGAGATCGGCTCGGGCATGGGCGAGACCACGTCGTTGCTCGCCGCCGCCGCGCCGGAGCTGAACTACGTGGCCGCCGAGGTGTACGAGCCGGGGCTCGGCCAGCTGATGCTGCGCGCGGAAAAGCTCGGGCTGGAGAACCTGCGCCTGATGCACGGCGACGCGGTGATCCTGCTGACCGAGCACGTCGAGCCGGGCACACTCGAGGGCGTCCGGCTGTTCTTCCCCGATCCCTGGCCGAAGAAGAAGCACCACAAGCGACGGATCGCGCAGCCCTCGTTCGTCGCGCTCGTCGCGTCGCGGCTCAAGCCCGGCGGCACCTTCCACCTGGCGACGGACTGGGAGAACTACGCCGAGCAGATGCGCGAGGTGTGCTCAGCCGAGCCCGCGCTGCGCAACCGGCACGCCGACGAGCCGGGCGGCTGGGCCCCGCGGCCCGAGTGGCGGCCGGTGACCAAATTCGAGCAGCGCGCCGACGTCGAGGGCCGCGAGTCCCACGACCTGATCTTCGAGAAGCGCTGAGGTTTTCGCCCGGAACGTAAGGAGGGCCGTCGCCGGGTTCCCCAACCCGGCGACGGCCCTCTCCCCTTTACACCGCCTGCCTCCGGCCCCGAACCGGTGACAGACCCTTACCCCCGCGCCCGTCCCGGCCCCCGAGCCGGACGGACGACGTCTCCTACTCGTCGGCCAGCGGCTCCGCCTGCACCCGCTTGAGTGCGGGGGTGCAGACCGAGGCGCCGAGCAGGGCCACCCCGACCCCGAGCACCACCGGGGCGAGGATCCACGGGCTGATCACCACGCCGCCCGGGTTGACCGTGCTGAACAGGCCCACCCCGACGAGGATGCCGACCACCCCGGCGCCGATCGTGGCGACCAGCGCGGGCAGCGCGGCCTCCATCCGCAGGGCCCGGGAGAGCACCCGCACCGGCGTGCCCGCCGCGATCAGCGCGCCGAACGTCCGGCGCCGGTCCATCACCGAGCCCGCTGTGGCGACCGCGGCACTGCAGCCCGCGAGCACCCCCGCAGCGATCAGGCCGATCACGGTGACCCGGCGCAGGTCGTCCAGCTGGGTCTGCTGGCCCGACAGGTGCTGGTCCAGGCTGCCGATGTCCGCCCCGATCGCGGCGGAGGCCAGCGCGGTGCGCACGATCTCGCGGTTCGCGTCCGTGGTCGGCGCGATCACCGACGTGTAGCTGGGCGTCACCCCGGCCGGCACCGAAGACGGGTCGAGCACGTAGGAGCCGTCGGACTTGCCGGTTTCGTTGTACGCCTTCATCGGCACGTCACCGAGTGGCTTGCCGGGGTCGGACCCGCCCGGCTCGCCGACCACGGAGTAGCCGGCCGTGTTCATCTTGTACGGCGCGTACAAGCCCGTGCCCCCGGCGCAGTCGGCCGCGGTGATCCCGAGCCGGGTGAGCCGCGCGGCGTCCGCGCACGACATGACCAGTGCCCGTTCGAAATTCTGGTACCGGCCGGAGCCCTGCGTGAGGTACACGCTGTCGACGGCGAGCGCGCGCTCCTGCTGGCCGTACCGGGCCAGCGCGGCGTTTGCCTTGTCCACCACGGTTTTCGCCTGATTCGAGCTGACGTCGGCGTACAGCACGGAGTCGACGTACTGCCGCCCGCCGCCGGCGAGGGAGTCGAACGAGGGCAGCAGCGTGAGCGCCATCGAGCCGGTGAACACCGCGAGCACGATCCCGGCCGAGGCGCGGTAGGCGCCCTTCGGGTCGTTCCGCAGCCGTCGTCCGGCCAGCAGTGACGAGGGCCGGCGCCACATCCGGACGAACGTGCCGCCGACCGCCGACGTCACCCACGGGCCGACCACCATCGCGGAGGCCACCAGCAGGAACAGGCCGAACAGCACCATGCCGGGACCGCTGCTGTTGTGGCCCGCGGTCATCACCGCGTACAGGAAGAACGCGCCCGCGATGGGCAGGGCGAGCAGCCGCCACCAGCGCAGCGGCTTGACGCTGTGGCCGCCGGTGGCGAACAGCGGGTTGCGCAGCACGCGACGCAGGCCCAGCACCCCGGCGAGCACCACCAGCGCGGGAATGGCGACGACGATCAGCACCAGCAGCCCGACCGGCAGGCTGAAGTCCGAGGCCAGCCAGGTGCCGCCGGCCCACGGGACGAAGGTCGCCAAGCCGTGCAGCGCGGGGCTGATCCCCAGCCCGACCAGTGCGCCGATGCCGGCCGAGAGCACGGTCTCGCTCGCGACCATCGACGTCACCTGCCCCGGCGTCGCACCGGCGAGCCGGATCGCGGCAAGCCGTTGTTCGCGCCGGGCCGCGGTGAGCCGCGCCGAGGACGCGACGAGCACCAGGCTCGGCACGAGCAGCACGATGATGCCCACCCAGGACAACAGCGTCAGCAGACCGTCGGGCTGCGCTTTCTTCGTGGGGAAGCCGCTGGCCGGCCGCAGGTGCTCCCCGGTCAGCTCGTCCGGCGTGTGCCCGACATACGCGACGAGTTGCTCCGGGTACCGCAGGGCCTGGTCGCCGAGCGCGGCGACGGGCCGGCCGAACCGATCACTGAGCTGGTCGGCCGGCGTCGTGTTCAACAGCCGGCCCAGCGCGGGCGACACGACTGCCTCGCCCGGCGCCGGCAGCTTCGGGATCCCCGGCGGCAGCTGCAGGCCCGCCGTGTTCCCGGTGACCGCCACGTCGACGCGGTCGATCTCCTGGCCGTTGAAGTAGTCCTTCGAGTCGCCGACCATCATGACCGGCTGGCCGTCGGCGTTGTAGCGGTAGCCGGTCTGCCACTCGGCGCGCTGTTCACGCGCCTGCGTCGCGAACGGCAGCGAGGCCAGCAGGAGCACGAGCCCGGTCGCGACCGCGACGCCGACCGCGGTGAGGATCGCCGAGGTGCGGGTCCGCCGGTCGACGCGGAGCACGCGCAGGGCGAGCTGGAGCGAATTCATGCCGCCAACCTCGACGCGATCAGGCCGTCGCGGATGGCCACGGTCTTGGGCATCGACTCGGCCAGCTCACGGTCGTGCGTCACGACCAGCACGGCCGCGCCGGACTCACGGGCGGCGCCGAGCAGCGCGTCCATGGTCTCGCGGCCGGTGCGGGTGTCGAGGGCGCCGGTCGGCTCGTCGGCGAAGATCACCTTCGGCCGGTGGGTGAGCGCCCTGGCGATCGCGACGCGCTGGGCCTCGCCGCCGGACAGCTCGCCGGGGCGGCGGGCCTCCTTGCCGGCCAGGCCGAGGCGGGCCAGCCACTCGCGGCCGGCCTGGACCGACTCGCGCCGGCCCTTGCCCGCGAGCAGCGACGGCAGCGCGACGTTCTCCTCCGCCGTCAGCTCCGAGACGAGCATGCCGGACTGGAACACGAAACCGAACTCGGTGCGCCGCAGCTCGCTGCGCTTCTTCTCACCGAGCTGGTCGACGCGCTGGCCGGCCAGATGGATCTCGCCGCCGTCGGCGCGCAGGATGCCGGCCAGCACGTGCAGCAGCGACGTCTTACCGGAGCCGGACGGGCCCACGATGGCGACCGCGTCGCCGGGCTGGATGTCGATGTCCACTCCGGCCAGTGCGTACTGCCCGCCGTACCGCTTCACCAGACCACGCCCCGAAAGCACCGGTCCGTTGGTCCACTGTGGATTGCTCATCCGGGAGTCTCTCCTCGTAGCTGACACGACTTCGTTGCGAGAAGCTTCACGGATCAGCGCGGGTGTCCACTTCGGGCAGACGGCCAGTCCAGCGGCCGCCGGCATCGGCCGATCGGCCGATGCGGGTCGAACCACCTGGCCAAGGTGCGGGCGGCCCCGGATCCTCTAACGTTTTGCTGTGCCCGAAGCTCCGCCCCGCAGTCAAGCCCTCTACGCGCGCGCCACCGACCTGGTGCGCCGGCTCGGCATGCCCACGGTGGTGCTGCTCTGCGCACTGGTTTTCGACCTGCTGTTCCTGACGAACGCGGCGCTCGACCACTCCGGGCCGCGGTTCGTGGACTTCGAGCTGCTGCCGGGCATTTTCGCGATGGTGGCCTGCGCGCTGTGGGCCCGGCGGCGCGCGGCCGTCGCGGCGGCGATCGGCGCGGCCGTGCTGATCTTCTTCACGTTTTTCATCCACTACCTGCACACGCCGGCGTATTCGAGTGTGCTGCCGAACCTGGCCATTACCGAGGTGGTGGCCGGGGTCGAGATGGTCTACTACGCCGCCCGCCGCGCCCGCCCCGGCGTCGCGTTCGCCGTGATCGCCGCCCTCGTGGTGGGCGCGCTGACCGCCGTCTTCGGCCGCTACCCGTACGGCGAGATGTCCAGCTCGACGACCGTCCAAGGGCTGCTGTTCGGCTGCGTGCTGCTCACCGGGACCGTGATCATCGGCACGGCCGGCCGCACCCGCACCGGCCCCCGCGAGCAACGGCTGCGCCGGATCCGCCGGCTCAACGAGCTGGTCCGGGGCCAGTGGCCGCTGATCGGCCTGCTCTCGTTCGCCCTGCTGGTCGAGTTCGCCTTCACCTACAGCACCGCGGTCCGGGGCTTCCCGATCCTGCTCTGCTCGATCGCGGCCGCGGTCATCGCCGTGCTCTCGCCGCGCCGTCCGGCCGACGCGATCCTCGGCCTGGCCGGCGTGCTGATGCTGTCCACCCTGGTCACGCCGTTCCTTCGGCTGGGCTCGAGTTACGAGCTGCTGGGCGGGGTGGCTCCGGCCCAGGTGGTGGCCGGCATCGGCGTGGTGATCAACCTGGTCCGCGCGGTCCCGCTGGCGCGGGCGTGGCCGCGGATCGCGACGCTGTCCGCGGTGGTCGCCGTCGCGACGGTGGTGAACTCCGTCCGCACCTCCCGCTACCGGCTGATGACGGACCCGCAGGTGCTGATCTCGTTCGCCATCGCGGCGGCGCTGCTGCTGGGCATCGCGATCGCGATCGGCCTGTTCCTGCGCTCCCGCGACTCCGAGCGCCAGCAGGTGATGAAGTCCGCCGTCACCGACGCGCAGACGGCCGAGCGGATGGCGCTGGCGCGTGAGCTGCACGACGTGGTCGCCCACCACGTGACCGGCATCGTGGTGCAAGCGCAGGCCGCGCGAATGGTCGGCGAGAAGAGCCCGCAGCTCGCGGTCGAGGCGATGGGCCGGATCGAGGACGCCGGCGTCGAGGCGCTCGCGGCGATGCGGCGGCTGGTCCGCAGCATGCGCGGGGACACGCCGTCCGGCTCGACCGAGTTCAGCGAGCAGGCGACCACCGACCTGGCCGCCGACCTGCAGCGCCTGGTCGAGAGCGGGAGCCACGGCGTGCCGACGTCACTGCGCCTGGATCTGCCGCCGGACCTGCCGCACGAGGTCGGCCGCTCGGCGCTGCGGCTGATCCAGGAATCGCTGACCAACGTGGGCAAACACGCGGCCGGCGTCACCGAAGCGTTGGTGCAGGCCGAGGTCGTCGGCAAGGAACTGCATATCCGGGTGCTGGACGACGGGCGGGAGCAGGCGGACCGACCGGCCGGCGGATCGGGCGGCTACGGTCTGGTCGGCATGCGCGAGCGCGTCGCCCTGTTGCACGGGCGGCTCACCACGGGACGCGGGCCGGACGGCGGCTGGCGCGTCGAAGCGTGGCTGCCACTCGAGGCGAACGGGGATGAGGACGAGTGATCCGGGTACTGATCGCGGACGACCAGGAGATGGTGCGGATGGGCTTCCGCATGATCCTGGATGCCCAGGAGGACATCGAGGTGGTGGCGGACGTCGCCGACGGGGTGTCGGCGGTGTCCCGGGCCCGCGAGCTGCGACCGGACGTCTGCCTGCTCGACATCCGCATGCCCGGCCTCGACGGGCTGGAGGTGACGCGCCAGCTCGCCGGCCCGGACGTCACCGACCCGCTGAAGGTTGTGGTCGTCACGACGTTCGACCTCGACGAGTACGTGCACACCGCGCTGCGCAACGGCGCGAGCGGCTTCCTGCTCAAGGACGCGGGCCCGGCGCTGTTGATCGAGGCCATCCGCGCGGCCGAGCGCGGCGACGCGCTGGTGTCGCCGCAGATCACCGTCCGGCTGCTGAAGCACTTCGACGGCGGGACCAAGCGACGCGACATCGCGCCGCCGTCGGAGCCTCTGACCGCGCGGGAGCTGGACGTGGTCAAGGCCGCGGCCCGGGGCCTGACCAACACCGAGATCGGCGCCGAGCTGTACCTCTCGCTTTCGACGGTGAAAACGCACCTGGCCTCGGTGCAGGGCAAGGTCGGCGCGCGCAACCGGGTGGAGATCGCCGCCTGGGCCTGGCGCAGCGGTGTGGTCGACTGATCGCCCTGAGTGTTTACGCGGGTTGAAACCGGCCTGAACACTCACTGGCCTTGTTGCCGCGGCACAATGCCCCGTCCGTAGTATCTCCGCATGTCTAGCCGTTTCCTCGCCCCCGTGGTCCTGCCTGCCGACCCTGCCTGCTCCCTGCTGCGTGACGCCGTCGTGGACGTCGACGACACCGGCCGGATCACGCACGTGGGACCGGAGTCCTCGGCGCCGGAGTTCACCGGTGACGTGACCCGGCTGAGCGGGATCCTGTTGCCGGGCTTGGTGAACACCCACGCGCACAGCCCGATGACGCTGCTGCGCGGGATGGGTGGCGACCTGCCGCTGCTGCGCTGGCTGAACGAGATCATCTGGCCGGCCGAGGCCAAGCTGCGCCCGGAGAACGTGCGCACCGGCATGCTGCTCGGCTCGGTGGAGATGCTGCGCCACGGCGTCACCACCAGCGCGGAGATGTACTTCGAGGGCGAGCAGCTGGTCGACGCGGTGCTCACCACCGGCGGGCGGGTGCTCGTCGCGCCGCCGGTGATGGAGCTGCCGGGCATGGACTGGCGGACGTCGCTGGCGGCGATCGACCGCTGGATCGACGCCGACGGCCTGCGGTTCGGCCCCGGCGACCGGATCGAGCTCGGCTACGGCCCGCACTCGGCGTACATGCTGAACCCCGAGGGGCTGCGCGCCACCGCGGAGTCGGCCGCCGCGCGCGGCGCACTCGTGCAGATCCACGTGGCCGAGGCCGCGGCGGAGGACCTGGAGCAGCGCAAGGAATACGGCTCCGTGCCGAAGCTGCTCGACTCGCTGGGAATGCTGAACGGGCGGACGCTCGCCGCGCACGCCATCCACCTGTCCGACGAGGACATCGCGCTGTTCGCCGCCCGCGGCACCGGCATGGCGCACTGCCCCGGTTCGAACGCGAAGCTGGCGTCCGGCATCGCGCGGATCAAGGAATTGCGCGAGGCGGGGGTCGCCGTCGGCCTCGGCACGGACGGCCCGGCCTCCAACGACGACATCGACCTGTGGGAGGAGCTGCAGCTCTCCGCGATGCTCGCGCGACTGGCCACCGGCGACTCCACCGTGCTGACCGCCGCCGACGCCTTCCTGCTGGCCACCCGCGGCGGTGCGGAAGCGTTGGGCCGTAACGACATCGGCGTGCTGGAGCCGGGCCGCTGGGCCGACCTGGTCCACGTCGACCTGGACGACCCGGCCTTCGCCGCCGGCCTCGACGTGCCCGACGAGCAGCTGCTGTCCAACCTCGTCTGGGCCGCGGGCTCACGGCGGGTCCGCGACGTCTGGGTCGGCGGCGAGCAGGTGGTCGCCGACGCCGAGCCGACTCGCGTAGACCGAGCCAAGGTCCAGGCCGACGTCGCCGAGACCGCCGCGCGGCTGCGCGCCTGACTCAGCGCGGGCGGAGGACCAGCTCGGTCAGGTGCGCGTCCGGGCTGGCCGAAACGGCCGTCAGCACGGCGGTCGCGACGGAGTCCGGGCGGAGGTACTTCGCCGGGTCGTACTCGCCGCCCAGGTGCGCGACGACACCCTGCTGCATCTCCGTGTCGGTGCGCCCCGGGTAAATCGAGGTGACCCGCAGGCCGCTCGGCCCCTCCTCCTCGCGCAGCGTGTCGGCGAAGGCGCGCGCGGCGAATTTGCTTGCGGAGTAAGGACCCCAGCCCGCGCGGGCGCTGCGCCCGGCGCCGGAGTTGAGCACCACGACGTGCCCGCGGGCGGCCCGCAGCGCGGGCAGCAGCAGCCGGGTCAGCTCGGCCACCGCGACGACGTTGACCTCGAAGTTGGTGCGCCAGACGTCGGCGGGCGAGTCCGCGACCGAGCCCAGCTGCGCGGCCCCGGCCGAGTGGACGAGCACGTCCAGCTCGACGATCCGGCTGGTGGCCTCGGCCAGCGCGGCGGGGTCGGTGAGGTCGACGGGCCACGGCCGCGCACCCGGCAGCTCATCGGCCACCTTCGCGAGCGCCGCCTCGTCGCGGCCGCCGAGCAGCAGCCGGTGAGTGGGCGCGAGCTGGTGGGCGATGGCGGCGCCGATGCCACGGGAAGCACCCGTGACCAGGGCGAGCGGGAGATCGGTCATAGAACCACCGTACTGTGCTAGTAGATACCAAACCGGCCGGAAGTAAGCAGTTCACGTAGCCCGTCGCCGCTCCTGGTCGGCTTACTTCCGGCCTTTTTGGTATGCGTCAACAGGCGGCGGCCGCGTGGGGGTCACGATCGAAGCGGATCTGCGTGCGCCCGGCCGCGCCGGTGAAATTGTCGACAAAACGACTGAACGTCAGCGGGGTGCGCGTCGAGGCGAGCACGTCCTGGATGCCCGGGCAGCGCAGCGCCTGCCGCGCGGCATCGATGTCGGCCGGGGCGAAAACGTGCGGCTGCCCGTCGGTCGCGAGGTCGCCGCGGCCGGCGTCGGCGATCTCCCACGCCGCGATCAGCCACTTCGAGTGCCCCGGCCGGCCGCCGGGAATAGAGACTGTGTGCGCGGCGAGGTCGCCGGCGAGGCCGTAGCCGTCATGGATGCGCACGTCGAGGGACACCAGATTGCTGATCGCGCCCATGCTGTCGGTCGCCATGGTCACGTACGGGCGGTCGGTCGGGAAGGTGTACCAACGCTTCTCGCCGTAGCTGTACACGAGCACGGCCGGCGTGTGCGTGCGGTCGACGGCCTCCACCGCCGCGCGCGCGATCGGCTGGCCGAGGAAGTCCGACGCGAGCAAGGGGTGTGCGTTGCCGGTGTCCCAAGACCAGTACGCGCGCTCGTCGGTGACGCCGGTGGAGAGGTGCTCGTTCGCGTAAGGCACCCGCAGCCAGCCCGCCGCGGCCACGGACCAGACGGCGACCGCGGCCAGCAGCGCCGCCGTCCGCCGAGTGAGGGGGACCGCCATTACCGGTAGCAGCAAGGAAAAGAGGGCGGGCAGCAGCATGCGGCCGTGCATGAAGTCCCCGCCGACCCGCACGACGTAAACGGTCAGCAGCACCGCCGCGAGCACGGGCGCGAGCGTGAGGATCCGCGACCGGTGCGTCAGCGCGACCACCACCGCCAGCAGCAACACCGGCACCCAGAGGTAGTACGGGCCGGCCAGGTCGAGCAGGTAGGCGAACCCGCGCGCCCAGTTGGCGTCGCCGGCTTCCTTGGCGAGCGCGGTGTTCGGGACGAGCAGGCCGTAGTAGCCCATCCGGAAAACCTGGTACGCGAGCGGCAGCACCAGCCCGGCGCCGAGCCAAGCCGCGCCGCGCCGCACACCCGGCCGCCGCAGCAGCACCAGCGCGGCGAACGCGACGATGCTGAACAACGCCAGGTCCGGCCGCACCAGCGGGCCGAGCCCGAGCACCACCGCGGTGGCGACGGGCGCCTTGCTCCGCACCAGCAGCCACCAGCTCAGCCCGATCCACAGCAGGGCCAGCCCGGTTTCCAGACCCGAAGTCGCGAAATCCCGGAACGGCGGCAGCGCGCAGACGACCAGGCCGCCGGCCGGCACCACGGTCGCGCCGCGGTACAGCCGGCGCGCGCCGTCCAGCCCGAAGAACAGTCCACCGACCGCGCAGACCAGACCGAGGACGACGGCCAGCCATTCGAGCGTGGCGCCGGTGATCCCGCCCGCCCCGGCGAGCAGCCATGTCCACAGTGGACTGGTACTGGCCTCGACCCGCTCGCCGACGTTGAACACCGGCCCGTGGCCGGCCAGGATCTGCCGCACGGTCCGCAGCACCAGCAGGCCGTCGTCACTCATCCAGCGCCGGCGCCAGGCCAGTACCGCGTACAGCGCGAGGGTGGCCGCGAGCGCGGCCCAAACCCAGGTGGACGGACGGCGGTACCAGGCAACGGGCGGCTCCGCGACGGCCGGTGCTGCCGCGGTCATCGGTTCCGCCGGCCCCTTCCTTCGCCCCGTGGTCCCGCCGCTGGTGGGCGGGGATGTCGAGGCTCAGTCTAGGGCGACGGTGTCGGGGACGGCGCTGCCGTCGGCGAAGGCGAAGGCGGGGGCGGCGGCACGGCCGTGGACGACGACGGTGGCGCCGGTGCCGGGGGCTCCGGCGGCGCCAGCCCCAGGTCGACGTCCGGGTTCTCGCGGTGATCACCGCCCAGGGTGAACGCCGTGGTACAGCCCGTGGCCGGGTCGGCGTCGGAGTCCTTCGCCGGGTCGCCGGCGGCGCGAGTGGTGACCGTGAGCCCGTCCGGAAGCCGGCTGACGTCGAAGCAGACCTGGTACGTGCCGTCCTTGAGCTTGTCGAACAGGTAACTGCCGTCGTCGGCGCTCTTGGCGGTGGCCACCGTGCCGCCGGCGCCGTCCTTGAGCGTGACCGGGATGCCGCCGACGCCCGGCTCGCCGTCGTCCTGCAGGCCGTTGCGGTTCAGGTCCCGCCAGACCCGGTCGCCGATCTTGTCGATCAGCGGCAGCGGGGTGACGGTGATGGTGGCCGTGGCCTTCTGGTCGCCCAGCTTGCCGCTCGCCGACGTCACGCCGGAGACCGTGGCGGTGCTGACGTGGCCGTTGTCGTTCTCCGCCAGGTTCGGGTGATCGCAGGTCAGCGCCTTGGACGCGCCCGCGTCGAGGCCGAACGCCGGGGGCAGCCCGGTGCACCACGGGTCCTTCACCAGCAGCCCGGTGAGCGGCAAGCTGCCAGTGTTCGCCACCGTGACGCGGTAGTGCGCGGTGGACCCGGCAGGCAGGCTCGCGGAGGGGCTCCACTCGCCGTTCGCCGGGTTCTGCACCTCTTCCTTCACCGAGTAAGCCGCGAGCTGCACATTCACGCAGTCCCACATCACCCAGTTTCGGTTCGTGGTGGCGAAGAAGGTGACCGACGAGGTGCCGTCCGGCGCCACAGTGGCCGGGAAGTCCTGGCGCGCCAGCTTGTTGTCGGACCCGACGTCGTGCGTGACGTCCTGCGCCTTCTCCAGCAGAGTGCGCCCGGCCGCGTCACTGAAGCGCAGTCCGGTCGACTGCGCGTTGCCGCGCTCGGCCAGCGCGGTGGCGACGGTGCCGGTCCAGGCGGACAGCGAGTACAGCCCGCCCGGCGCGTACGGCACCGTCTGGCCGGCCGAGCTGACGCGTCCGTCCGGCGTCTGGATCTGTGCCTTCAGGTGCCCGTCGACCGCGAACGCGCTGTCCGTGACGAGCTTCGGCAGCTTGTCCGGCGGGGTGCTGCGCGGCACCGGCGCAGCGGGCGTGAACAGGTAGCCCTGCGGTGCGCCGCCGGGCGCGGAAACCTGCTCCACGCTGGGGTTCGGCGCGATCCCGCCGCAGGCCGGGGCGTCGGCGGCCGGCGCCGAGCCGGGCAGGAACACGACGAGCGCCCCGGCCAGCACCACCGTGCCCGCCGAAGCGCCCGCCGACCGTCCGATCGCGACTTTCCGTGCCCGCCTCATCCCGCGAAGCTATTACCCGGCGCCGACCGTGGCCGAGCCGCGGAGCCCGGCTTCACTCCAAAGAGTCAGCGCACGCCGATCCGCCCGAAGTGCCCCGTCTTCCACACCGAGACGATCGCGGGCCGCGGCTGCGCGGTCCCGCCGTCGGGCCAGTGCGAAGTCGGGTTCGCCGAGTTGGCCGCGTTTTCACCCGGGTGCTGCACGGCGACGAGCACCAGCTGATCGGTCACCACCGGGCCGCAGGTCTCCGCGCCGACCGGCACGGACAGGAACTGCTTGACGTGGCCGCGTTCCGGGCCTTCGACGGGGACCGAGAACAGGCCGTCGTTCGCGCCGAGGGTGTTGCCGTCGGTGGCGATCCACAGGTTGCCGTGCCGGTCGAACGCGACGTTGTCCGGGCAGGAGATCGGGCTGACCTGGTCCTTCGGGAAGCCGCCGAAGTAGGTGTCGGCCGTCGCCGGGTCGCCGCAGACCAGCAGCAGCCGCCAGGAGAACCGGGTGGACGCCGCGTCGCCGCGCGCCTCCTCCCACTCCAGCACGTGGCCGTTTTTGTTGCGGTTGCGCGGATTCATCTCGTCGGCCGCGGCCTTGCCCGCCGCGCCGCGGTCGGTGTTGTTGGTCAGCGCGGCGTAGATCCGGCCGTTGACGGGGTTGGGCTCGATGTCCTCGGGGCGGTCCATCTTCGTCGGGCCCGCCTTGTCGGCAGCCTGGCGCGTGAAGACGTACACCTCCTCGGCGGTGAACCCGTCCACAAAGGACTTATCACCCGCGGCGAGCGGGATCCACTCGCCGGTGCCGTCGAACTCGCCGTCGTCGGGGAGCTTGCCGCTGCCGTCGATCTGGCCCGGGCTGTCGCCGGTGAACTTGGCGACGTACAGCGTGCCGTCGTCCAGCAGCGCCGAATTGTGCCGGCGGGCGAACGCGCTCGTGCCCTTTTTGTACTTGCCCTTGGAGACGAACTTGTAGATGTACTCGAAGCGCTCGTCGTCGCCGGAGTAGACGGCGACACGGCCGTCGGCGGTGATCTTGACGGTCGCGGCCTCGTGCTTGAACCGGCCGAGCGCGGTGTGCTTGACCGGCGTCGAATGCGGGTCGTGCGGGTCGATCTCCACCACCCAGCCGAAGCGGTTGGGCTCGTTCGGCTCACGCGAGACGTCCCAGCGCTGGTCGAACCGCTCCCACTTGCGGGTGCTCTCGCCGGTGCCGATCAGGTAGCGCTTGAGCCGCGTGGCCTGCTCCGGATCGGTCACCTGGTCCGCGTTGGCGAAGTACTGGTGGAAGTTCTCCTCGCCGGAAAGCACAGTGCCCCAAGGAGTCACGCCACCGGAGCAGTTGTTCTGCGTGCCGCGCACCTTCCGTCCCGAAGGGTCCGCCGACGTTTTCAGGTACTTCGACCCGGCCGCCGGGCCGCGGACCTCGAAGACGGTGTCGAGCGTGATGCGCCGGTTCAGCGGGCTCGGCGTGGTGCGCAGCGCCCCGCCGATCGGGTCGCGCTGGGTCTGGACCACCGAAAGCCCGTGCGCCGCCCAGGCGATCTTCACCTGCTCCTCGGTCGGGTTCGCCGGGTCGTACTGGTCGGCCGGGAACAGGTGCACCTCGGTGGTGTACTCGTGGTTGACCACCAACAGGTTCCGCAGCCCCAGCGGGTCCTGCGGGATCAGGCCGACGAAGTCGTTGTTGTAGCCGAACTGCTTCGCCTGCGCGGCCGCGGTCTGCTGGCGGAAGTCGAACTTCGGCGCGTCCGGCACGACGACGTCGCCCCAGCGGATCACCACGTGCTGGTCGTAACCCTCGGGCACGCTCACCCGGTCCAGTTTGTTCGGCGGCACGGGGGTGAAGTCGGTGCCGGGCACCGGGCGTCCGCCGGGTGAAGGCGAAAGCGGGGCCGGGGCCGAGGGCGCGGCGGCGGCCGTCCCGGACAGCGCGGCGAACCCGCCGGCCGCGGCCGCCATCACCGCGCCCGCCTTGAACACGCCGCGGCGCGAGACCACGTTCTTCGCGACGTCGCCGAAGTACTCGTTGCCCGTGGGGTTCGGCGCTTCGTGGGCGCAGGCGTTGCCGCAGCGGTACTCGCAGGTGATGGGGGAACGGCCGCCGTCGTGCGCGGCGAAAAGGGGCAGCAGCCGCCCGGGCTCCAGGGACACAAGGCCTCCAGGTCAGTGGGTGGGAACGAAGCGACCGTAAACGCCGAAACCCGACCAAACTAGACCAGAAGGTGAACAGGGGGTGTATTAACCGCAATTGAGACGAATCCGAAGATCGCCCCCGGACGGACAGTCCGGAGGCGATCGCCGAGCGTCAGAACCAGGTCAGAATTCCTCGTCGCCGACCAGCGCGGCCTCCTTCGGAACCACATGCGGGTCGGCCTTCTTCTCCCGCAGCGAGAGCAGCACCGCGGCGATCACGCAGAGCACCGCCGCGACGACAAACGGGCCCTGCTGCCAGCCGAGCCAGTCGGCGATGTGCCCGACGAGCGTGGCCGCGACCGCGCCGCCGAACCAGCGGCAGAAGTTGTACCCCGCGCTGGCGACCGGGCGCGGCGCGTCGCTGATGGACATCGCGGTGCCAGTGAACAGCGTGTTCAGCAGGCCGGAGACCAGTCCGGACAGGATGATCCCGACCACGGCCACCGTTTTGTCCGGGATGGCCAGCACCAGCATCAGCACCGTGTAGCCGGCCACGGCGAGCGCGGCCCCGTGCCGTTCGCCGAACCGCGCGGCGAGTTTCGGCGCCAGCGCGACACCGGCGACCGCGACGCACAGGCCCCAGCCGCAGAAGATCAGCCCGACGGCGATCGCGCTCCAGCCCAGCACGAACGGCGACCAGGCCAGCACGGTGAAGAACGCGGCGGTGTACAGCGCCGAAGCCAGCGACGTCCGGAGCAGGCCGGGGTGCTTCAGCGCGCGGATCGGGTCGAGCAGTTTGATCGGCGGCCGCTTCTCGTGCGAGTCGCTCTTCAGGAAGATCGAGCACAGCACCAGCGCGCCGGCCATCAGCACGGCGGTGCCGATAAACGGGCCACGCCACGAGATCGTGCCGAGCAGCGCACCCAGCAGCGGGCCGACGGAGAGGCCGACGCCGAGCGCCGCCTCGTACAACAGGATCGCGCCGCCCTGGCCACCCGTCGCCGCGCCGACGATCACCGAAAGCGCGGTGGCGATGAAAAAAGCGTTGCCCAGGCCCCAAAACGCGCGCAGCCCGACCAGTTGTTCGATCGAACCGGCGGCCGCGCACAGGGCGGTGGCCGCGACGATCAGCGTCAGGCCGACCAGCACGGTCCGCTTGGCGCCGAAGCGCGCGGACATCGAGCCGGTGAACAGCATGGCGATCACCTGCACGCCCAGATACGACGTGAACAGCAGCGTGACCTGGGACGGCGTCGCGTCCAGCCCCTTGGCGATGGACAGCAGGATCGGGTCGACCAGACCGATGCCCATGAACGCGATGACCGCGGCGAACGCGGTGATCCACACCTGTTTGGGCTGGCCTTTGACCGCGTCCAGCAGGCTCGAGTGGTGCTCAGCGCTCATCGCGGATCAGTTCCTCCTTCGGGTTTTCACGGTGGAAGTCGCGGATCAGCTTCGTGAGGGCGGGGAGGGCGGCGTCGATCGCGGCGCGGTCCGCGTCGTCCAGGTCGAGCAGGCGTTCCCGCAACTGCTCCTCACGAGCGGCGAGCAGCTCGGCGTAGAACCGCCGGCCTTCGCCGGTGGCTTCCACGAGCACGGCCCGCCCGTCGTCCGGGTCCGGCCGGCGGCTCACCATGCCGAGCCGCTCGAGCCGTCCGACGACGTCGGTCATCGACGGCATCCGCACGCCTTCGAGCCGCGCCAGGCGGCTCATCCGGCTGGGCCCGCCGCCGACCAGCTCGGCCAGCACCGAGCCCTGGGTCAGGGTCAGCGCCTGCGGCGTCTCGCGGCGGACCAGGTAGTACAGCCGGGAGACGACCGGGCGGAGCCGGTGCGCGAGGTCGGTGATCGAGGAAGTCACTTAGCCAGGCTAACAAAATTAGTTAGCTACGCGAAGTAATTTCACTCACAGGCTAGGCTGCCGCCCATGGACGCGGTGATCTTCGACCTCGACGGCGTGCTGGTGGACTCCGAGCGGACCTGGGACGAGGTGCGCCGCGCCGTCGTCGCCGAGCACGGCGGCACCTGGTTACCCGAGGCGACGCGGGCGCAACAGGGCATGAGCACACCGGAATGGGCTTCGTATCTGGTGAATTCGCTCGGCGCGCGGCTGACGCCGGAGGAAATCGCGCGAGTGGTGATCGGGGAGATGGCCAAGCGGTACGCCTCGGGCCCGCCGGTCATCGACGGCGCGGCGGAAGCCGTCCGCGCGGTCGCCGCGCGGCGGCCGGTCGCGATCGCCAGCTCGTCGCCGCCCGTGCTGATCCGGGCCTTCGTGACCGCCTGCGACCTCACGGAACTGGTCCCGGTCGCGGTGTCGAGCGAGGAGGTCGGTGCCGGGAAGCCCGCGCCGGACGTCTACCTGCGCGCCGCGTCGCTGCTGGGCGTCGCCCCGGAAACCTGCGCCGCGGTGGAGGACACGACGAACGGCCTGCGCTCCGCCCTCGCGGCGGGAATGGCTGTGTACGCGGTGCCGAATCCGCACTTCCCGCCGGACCCGGCGGTGCTCGCGAAAGCGACCGCCGTGGTCACCGACATCCGGGACCTGCCGGGCGCATTGGGGCTGTGAAACAGCGAAAGCCCCCTCCGCAACGGGAGAGGGCCTTCGCCGGAGTGCCTAGCGCTCCAGTTCGCCGCGGATGAACTTGTCCACGGCGTCACGTGCGGTCGAGTCGTCGTACTGCTCGGGCGGCGACTTCATGAAGTACGAGGACGCCGACAGGATCGGGCCGCCGATGCCGCGGTCCAGCGCGATCTTCGCGGCGCGCACGGCGTCGATGATGATGCCCGCGGAGTTCGGCGAGTCCCAGACCTCGAGCTTGTACTCCAGGTTCAGCGGGACGTCGCCGAAAGCGCGGCCCTCGAGCCGGACGTAGGCCCACTTGCGGTCGTCGAGCCACTGCACGTAGTCCGACGGTCCGATGTGGACGTTGCCCTTGCCGAGCTCGCGGTCGACCTGCGAGGTGACGGACTGGGTCTTCGAGATCTTCTTCGACTCGAGCCGCTCCAGCTCCTTCATGTTCAGGAAGTCCATGTTCCCGCCCACGTTGAGCTGCATCGTGCGGTCGAGCTGCACGCCGCGGTCCTCGAACAGCTTCGCCAGCACGCGGTGCGTGATGGTGGCGCCGACCTGGGACTTGATGTCGTCGCCGACGATCGGGACGCCCGCGTCGGTGAACTTCTTCGCCCACTCCGGGTCCGACGCGATGAACACCGGCAACGCGTTCACGAACGCCACGCCGGCGTCGATCGCGGCCTGCGCGTAGAACTTGTCGGCCACTTCGGAGCCGACGGGCAGGTAGGAGACGAGGACGTCGACCCGCGCCTCGCGCAGGGCCGCGACGAAGTCGACCGGCGACTCATCGGACTCCTCGATCGTCTCGCGGTAGAAGCGGCCGAGGCCGTCGTGCGTGTGCCCGCGCTGCACGGTGACACCCAGCGGCGGCACGTCGGCGATCTTGATCGTGTTGTTCTCGCTGGCGAAGATCGCCTCCGAGAGGTCACGCCCGACCTTCTTCGCGTCCACGTCGAACGCGGCGACGAACTCGATGTCCCGCACGTGGTACTCGCCGAACTGGACATGCATCAAACCGGGCACGCGCGTGCCGGGATCCGCTTCGCGGTAGTACTGGACACCCTGGACCAGCGAAGAGGCGCAGTTGCCGACGCCCACGATGGCCACCCGAACGCGGCGGTTCTCGCCCATGCCGGTTTCTCCTTAATCCGTTCCTTCAAATGCAGGTCTGCCGCCACGCTGCGGCCCGAGCGGCGCGCCCCTATTCCTGTGGGCCGCGCTGCTCGGCTTGTTCGTGCGCGATCAGCTCGTTGAGCCAGCGCACCTCCCGCTCGCTGGTCTCCAGCCCCAGCCGGTGCAGCTCGCGGGTGTAGCGGTCGATCTTCTGCTCGGCCCGTCCCAGCGCGTCGCGCAAACCCTCGCGACGCTCCTCCACGCGACGGCGCCGACCTTCCAGGATGCGCATCCTGACGTCAGCCGGTGTCCGCGAGAAGAACGCCAGGTGGACGCCGAACCCCTCGTCGTCCCAAGTCGTCGGACCCGCGTCGCCGAGCAGCTCCGCGAACCGCTCCTTGCCCTCGGCGGTGAGCTTGTAGACGCGGCGGCCGCGCCGGGACCAGGCCCGGTCGTCCGCCTCGTCCAGCTCCTCGACGAGGTAGCCGGCCCGCAGCAACCGACGCAGGGTCGGGTACAGCGAGCCGTACGAGAACGTCCGGAGTGTCCCGAGCGTCTCGTGCAAACGCTTGCGCAGCACGTACCCGTGCATGGGCGCCTCGTGCAGCAACCCGAGGATCGCGAGCTCGAGCACTCCGCACCCCCTCACGGGAACAAACCACGGCCGCCGACGTTGGCCACAACGTCGATCGGCTCGGTCAACCTACTGGCCGACTATATCGCGCCGATACATCGAAGTGGCGGAACTAACCCCCGTTCGAGGTCAGAGCGGGGCGAAAGTCATCAGACAGTTATGGAATCACCGGCGTGTCCGTCCGGTCGCCCACCGTGCCCTCGTGCAGGGGGCACCACGCACACAGCAAGAGCCCGTACTCTGTCCTTCGTGCGAAACCAGCGGCAGGTCGTGGACTACGCCTTACAGCGCAGAGCGCTGTTGGCCGGCGTCCGCTCCGGACGCGTCGGCGACCACGAGGTGTGCGACGCGACCCCGTACCTGCTCCGTGCGGCGAAGTTCCATGGCAGGCCGGAAGAACGGGCCTGCCCGATGTGCCGCCGGACGCCGCTGACCCTGGTGTCCTGGGTCTACGGCGACGAACTCAAGCACGTCTCGGGATCGGCGAGGACACCCGACGAGCTGACCCGCATGGCGGGGATGTTCGGCGAGTTCACCGTCTACGACGTGGAAGTGTGCCGGACGTGCCACTGGAATCATCTGGTCCTGTCCTACGTCCTCGGCACGGGTGAGCCGCAGCCCACCCGGCCGCGAAGGACCGCGGGCCAGTGACGAGTACCACAACCGCTGCAGAGCGCAGGGCGGCGTGTCCCCGGACGCCGGCCTGGGAGGCCCATTCGTGACCGACGATCGCAATCGCTCCTGGCCCGGCCAGGAGCCAGATGCACCTCGCCGTGCCCAATGGCCGGGAGAAGACCCCGGTCCGGCCTGGCCGGGCGAAGAGGCCCCGCGCCGTCCCCAGCGCCCGAACCCGCCCCGCGGCAACGGCGCTCCCCGCCGTGCGGCCGCGATTGGCGGCGGTCCCGACTGGCCGAGCGGCGACGAGCCGCAGTGGCCCTCGTCGGACGAGGCCCCGCGCCGCCAGCCGCCGAAGCGTTCCCAGGCGCCGGCGGACGGGCGGACGCAGGCCGGCATGCCGGCGCGCCGCCAGCCGCCACCACCGCCCCCCGGCAACCGGCCGCCTGGCCCGAACGGCCAGACACAGGGCTTCCGCCAGCCGCCACCGCCGGGTCAGGGACCGGGCGGCCCCGGCGGTCAGGGACCGGGCGGACCGTCCGGTCCGCACCGCCGTCCGCCGCAGGGCCGGCCCGCGCCGCTGCCGCCCCCACCGGCCTATCAGGACCCGGCCTACCCGGACCGCGAGCCGCAGCTGATCACGCACGCGGTGCACGACGGCACCAACGACGCCTTCGGTTACGACCCGTACGACGATCGGTATGACGACCGGTACGACGAAGACCACAAGTACGCGCAGTACGCCGACGACGAGGACTTCGAGGACGAGCCGGAGCTCGACGAGGACGGCAACCCGATCAAGCCGCCGCTGACGCCGAAGCAGCGCAAGAAACGCCGCTGGAAGATCATCCGGCGCGTCCTCTACGCCATGTTCGGCCTGTTCGTGGTGGTTCCGGCGATCGCGTTTGTCATCACGTACTTCTCGGTGAAGGTTCCTTCCCCGCAGGACGTCAAGGCGTTGCAGAGCCAGCCGATCACCTTCCTGTACGCCAACAACACGGTGATGGGCCGCAACATCCCCGAGGGCGGCGACCGCGAGCTGCTGCAGCCGAACCAGGTGCCGGACGTGGTGAAGCACGCCGTCTACTCGGCGGAGGACGCCACCTTCGAGACCAACTCCGGGTTCAACGTCATGGCCATCGCGCGGTCGGCGTTCAACCAGGTCACCGGCGGCACCGGCGGTGGCTCGACGATCTCGCAGCAGTACATCAAGCAGGCCACGGCGAACGACGCGCCCACGCTGACCCGTAAGTGGACCGAGCTGGCGAAGTCGTTCAAGCTCAACAACACGACGTCCAAGTCGGACATCATCACCGGCTACCTCAACATCGTCTACTTCGGACGCGGCGCGAACGGGATCGCCGCGGCGGCCAAGGCGTACTACGGCAAGGACGTCGCCCAGCTCAACCCGTCGGAGTCCGCGCTGCTGGCCGGCCTGATCCAGGGGCCGAGCCGCTCGGAGGACCAGACCTACACCAAGAAGCGCTGGAACTACGTGCTCGACCAGATGGTGCAGAACCACTGGCTCTCGCAGGCCGACCGCGCCGCCGCGACCTTCCCGACGCTGATCCCGAAGGGCTCGCAGAAGCAGAAGGACAACGCCACGCTGGACTACCACATCCAGCAGCGGATCCTGTCCGAGCTGGCGGCCAAGGGCTACGACGAGGACAAGCTGTACGCCACGGGCGCGAAGATCTACACCACGATCGACCCGACCGCGCAGAACATGGCGGTCCAGGCCGTGCAGGACAACATGCAGGGCCAAACCGACCCCGACATCCTGGGAGCTCTGGTCGCCGTCGACCCGAGAACGGGCGGGGTGATCGCCTACTACGGCGGCCCGTCCACGGTGAAGGACAGCAACGGCAAGGACCAGGTGGCCACGGACTGGGCGAACACGCCACAGAACCCGGGCTCGTCGATGAAGCCCTACGACCTCACCGCGTTCCTCAAGATGGGCAAGGGCCTCGGCGAGACATTCGACGGGACCAACAACCGGCAGCTCGGCGGCCGCGTCGTCCGCAACGCGGGCGAGAGTTCCAGCTGCGGCCCGCAGTGCACGGTCAAGAAGGCCATGGAGGTCTCGGCCAACACCGTGTTCTACGACATGGTGCTGAACGTGACCAAGCCCGCGCCGGTCGCGGAAGCCGCGAAGGAGGCCGGCGTCCAGGCGGCCCCGAACGGCAAGGCCCGGCTGGGCGTCAACGACGCCAACATCGCGCTCGGCGGTGGTGAGACGGCCCTGACCCCGGAGGACCAGGCCGCCGGCTACTCGAGCTTCGCGTCCGGCGGCGTCCGCCACACGCAGCACTTCGTCGCGAAGCTGACGAACTCCCAGGACGAGGTGGAGTTCGACAACACCACCGACCAGGGCAAGCCGGCGTTCGACACCGACCCGCAGAAGAGCCAGCAGATCGCTGGCAACGTCACCGACGCGCTCGGCCCGGTGATCAAGGAAGCCAAGCTGAAGTGCCCGGCGAACCACGAGTGCGCGGGCAAGACCGGTACGCAGCAGTTCGACCCGACCGGGAAGAACGTGCCGAAGTCGTACAACGACCGCAACGCCCAGACCTGGATGGTGGGGTACACACCGTCCATCTCGGCCGCGGTGTGGGTCGGCGGTGACGGCAACAAGCCGTTGCACGACAAGAACAACAGGCCGATCTTCGGTGCCACGATCGCCGGTCCGACGTGGCAGGACTTCATGACGAACTATCTCAAGGACAAGCCGGCGGAGAAGTTCGACCAGGTCCAGCCGATCGGCAAGGACGCGAACACGGTGGTCCCGTCGACCACGCAGAGCAAGGTGGCGACGACCAGCAACACCCCGCCGCCGAGCGACACCCCGACGACCAGCTCTTCGGCACCCTCGACGTCCGCGACGAGGAGCGTCTCCGAGTCGCCGACCCGGCCGACGCTGTTCGGCGGCGGCGGCAACCCGAACCCGCCGGGTGGCGGCGGCAACGGGCTCGGGGCCGGCGGCAATCCGCCGAGAGGCCCGACCGGGTAGCGCCCGGGCACAACCTGCGAAGGCTCCCCCTCATCTCGTCGAGGGGGAGCCTTCGTGCGTCCGGAGCCGGTGACGCCACAGCGTGTCCGGCCGGGCACAGTTCAGATGAATCACGCGTGTGAGTGAACCTGCCCCCAGCTACGCGCGTCCTCTCCAGGAGAGGGGCACTGCGCCCGCAGCACGCCCGAATCCTGACGGAGGATCCGCACGTGAACGACGACCGCACCCGATCGTGGCCCGACCGGGATCCGGACCCGCGGCGTCAGCCCCCCGCCGGAGGTCAGGGAACGCCGCCGTGGGCTCGTAATCCGGGCGGACCGCCCCCGAACCCGGGCCCCCGCCCGCCGCGGGCCCAACCGAACCGGCCCGGCACCCCGCCGCCCGGCTTCCGGCAGCCGCCGCCGGGCGGCCGCCGCCCCGGCCCGCCGCCGCAGGGGCCGCACCGCGAGCCGGAGCTGATGACCCACCACGTGCACAACGGCACGGTGGACGGGCAGCGGGACCCGCTCGACCCCGACGACGTCTTCCCCCAAGAGCCGGAACTCGACGCCAAGGGCAGACCGGTGCTCACGGCCGCACAGCGCAAGAAGCGCCGCTGGAAGATCATCCGGCGCTCGCTGTACGCGTTTGTCGGGCTGTTCATCGTGATCCCGGCGATCGCGTTCGTGATCACCTACTTCAACGTCGACGTGCCCTCGCCGCAGAGCGTCGCTTCGACGCAGAGCCAGGCCGTCACCTACCTCTATGCCGACGGCAGCGTGATGGGCAAGGACGTGCCCTCCGGCGGCAACCGGCAGATCCTTACCTCGCAACAGATCCCCGACATCGTGAAGCACGCGGTGATCGCGACGGAGGACGCGTCGTTCGAGACCAACTCCGGCTTCGACGTCACCGGCATCCTGCGCGCGGTCTACAACCAGGTGACCGGCGGCAGCGGCGGTGGCTCCACGATCTCGCAGCAGTACATCAAGAAGGCCACGGACAACGACGCGCCCACGCTCACCCGCAAGTGGACCGAGCTGGCCAAGTCCTTCAAGATGAACCAGACGTACGAGAAGCAGGACATCATCACCGCGTACCTGAACATCATCTACTTCGGACGCGGGGCGTACGGCATCGGCGCGGCCTCGCAGGCCTTCTTCCACAAGGACGTCGGCCAGCTCGACTACTCCCAGGCGGCGCTGCTCGCGGGCCTGATCCAGCAGCCCGGCCGGTCGGAGAACACGAAGGTGGCCACCGGCCGCTGGAACACAGCGCTCGACCGCATGCTGCAGAACCACTACATCACCCAGCAGCAGCGCGCGAGCGCGCAGTTCCCGACGCCGATCCCGCTGTCGGACTCGAAGGACGACTCCGGCGCGCCGTATAAGTTCATCTCCAACCAGGTGAGGTTGGAGATGGCCCAGCACGGCATCCCGGACGAGAAGTACTACGCCGGCGGCTACACCGTGCAGACCACGATCGACAAGAAGGCGCAGGACGCGGCCCAGCAGGCGGCGACCGACGTGTTGAAGGACCAGGTGGACGACCGCCTGCTCGACGCGCTGGTGGCCATCGATCCGAAGACCGGCGGTGTGCTGGCCTACTACGGCGGCCCGGTGACCGTCGACGTGAACGGCCAGAAGCAGGCCGCGCGCGACTGGGCGGACACCCCGCAGAACCCGGGCTCGTCGATGAAGGCGTACGACCTCACCGCGTTCCTCAAGATGGGCAACGGGATCAACAAGACCTTCGACGGGTCCAACAACCGGGTCTTCGACGGGCGCAAGGTCCGCAACGCCGGCCCGAGCAGCAGCTGCTCGACGGAGTGCACCGTCGCCGAGGCGATGATGCGCTCGGCGAACACGGTGTTCTACGACATGGTCCTGAACGTCACGCACCAGGTCCCGGTGGAGCAGGCTGCGCAGGAGGCGGGCGTCCGCACCACCGGTGACGGCGGCAAGTCCGAGATCTCCACCAAGGACAACAACATCTCCCTCGGCGGTGGCGACACCCGGATCACCCCGGCCGACATGGCGGCGGGCTATTCGACGTTCGCGGCGAACGGCGTCCAGCGTGACCGGCACTTCGTGCTGAAGGTGACGAACGCGCAGAACGAGATCGCGTACGAAGCCGCCCCGAGCCCCGGCAAGCCGGCCTTCGCCAGCGACTCCGATCTGAGCAAGCAGATCGCGGGCAACGTGACCAAGGCGTTGAAGCCGGTCATCGACTTCTCCCACCTGAAGTGCCCGTCGGGTCACGACTGCGCCGGCAAGACCGGCACGCAGCAGCACACCAAGCGGGCGAACGAGCCGGCCTGGTCCGCCGACGCGAACGCCCAGACCTGGATGGTCGGCTACACCCCGTCGGTCTCGGCCGCGGCCTGGGTCGGCGCGGACGGCGACCAGAACCTGCACGGCAAGAACAACTCGCCGATCTTCGGGTCCACCATCGCGGGCCCGCTGTGGCAGAAGTTCATGACCACCTACCTGGCGGGCAAGCCGAGCGAGAAGTTCGACGACGTGCCCCTGATCGGCGACGCCACGCCGCCGTCCAACGGGCCGTCCGACACCGCCACCCCGCCGCCGGACAACCAGGGCGACCCGACCGGCGGCCCGACCAACACGGGCGACCAGCCCACCGGGGATCCGGGCAACGGCCCGTCCCAGCCCGCGCGCACTCCGAAGCCCCCCAAGCACAGCCAGACCAACAGCCCGACCGATACGGCCGCACCACCGAACCCCGGCAACCCCTGACGTAGAAGAGGCGCCCCCACCGAATTTCCGGTGGGGGCGCCCTTTTTCCGAGGAAGCCGTGGTCTCGACGCTGGGGGTCGGCAAGACCACGGCCGGTACTGGGGTCAGCCTTCGGCCAGACTGACCACGCGGGCCTCCGCACCCGAGCGGTGCGCGGCCTCGATCACGCGCAGGGTCTCGACGGAACTCGCCGGGTCGACGGGGAACGCCGCCTCACCGCGCAGAGCGTCCCGGACCTGGGCGTAGAAATCCTGGTAACGGCCGACCTCGGTGGGCACGATTTCGGTGGCGTCGTCGACGCCCAGCGAGCCCGCGTCGGCGGCCGGCTCGACGCCCCAGCCCTCGTCACCGGGGCGGAGGCCGTCCTTGATCTGAGGCTCCTGCACATCGAGGCCGTACTTGGTGAACGTCGCCTGGTCGCCCAGCACGCGGAAGCGCGGGTTGCGCGTCGCTGCCAACGCGGAGGCCCACAGGTGCGAGCGGACTCCGTTGGCGTGGTGCAGCGCGACGAACACGTCGTCGTCCACGGCCACACCGGGGCGGCGGCGGTCGACCTCCGCGTACACCTCGGCGACCGGTCCGAACAGCTGCAGCGCCTGGTCGACGATGTGCGCGCCCAGGTCGTAGAGCAGGCCACCGGCTTCGGCGGGGTCGCCGAACTCGCGCCAGTTGTCCTTGACCTTCGGCACCCAGCGGTCGTAACGCGACTCGAAGCGGAAGACGTCGCCGAGGCGGCCGGACTCGAGCACCTTGCGCACGGTCAGGAAGTCCGAGTCCCAGCGGCGGTTCTGGAACACCGTCAGCCCGATGCCATTGGCCTTCGCCGCGGCGACGACCTGCGACGCCTCGGCGGCGGTCGGCGCGAACGGCTTGTCCACCACCAGCGGCAGGCCCAGCTCGATCGCGCGCAGGGCGAGCGGCACGTGCGTCCGGTTCGGGGTGCTGACCACCACCAGGTCCAGCTCGGCCGCGCGGGCGAAGAACTCGTCCGGGCCGGGAATCACGTCGGCGTCCGGGTACTCGGCCCGGGCCTGCGCGGCCCGCTCGGGGTTCGAGGTGACGATCGCCGCGGGCGCCAAACCCGGGGTCGCCGCCACCAGCGGCGCATGGAAAACGCGGCCGCCGATCCCGAAGCCGAGGATCCCCACTCGCAAGTCAGCAGCTATATCAGCCATGCCGGCTATTAAACAACACTGTTGCGAAACTGGCCAGCTCTGCAAAGATCACCGGATGACGGAATCCGGAGTCAACCTGCGCGGGCTGCGGCGGCACAACCGGGCGATGCTGCTCGGCCACATTCTGCGCTCCGGCGGCCTCAGCCGCGTGGAACTCGCCGAGCGTAGCGGGCTGACCCAGCAAGCGGTGTCGAAGATCGTGACCGAACTGCTGGAGACGCAGCTGCTGGACGTCGAACGCCAGCCGTCCACCCGCGTCGGCAAGCCGCGCACGCTGCTGCGCGTCCGGCCGTCGGCGCGGTGCGCCCTCGGCGCCCAGCTGGACCGCGACGAGTTCCGCGTGCTGCGCACCGACCTGATCGGCGGCGTCGAGGACGTCGTGGAGGGCCCGCTGCCCGTCGGCTTCACCCCCGAACAGGCCGTCACCGCGCTCGCCGACGCGGCGCGCAAGCTGCTCGCCGACGTCGACCCGGCGCGGGTGCTGGGCCTCGGCGTCGGCGCGGTGGGCCCCCTCGATCACCTCGAGGGGCGCGTGCGCGACGCCACGAACATGCCCGGCTGGCACGACGTTCCCCTGCGCGACCTGCTGGCTGAGCGCACCGGACTGCCCGTCACGCTCGACAAGAACACCAACTCCGCGGCGTTCGCGCACGCCTGGCCCCAGGAGACAGTGCCGTCCGCGGCGGTGGTGCTCGTGGGCACCGGCATCGGCGTCGGGCTGTTGGTCGACGGGCGGGTTTACCGCGGGCCGCGCACGAACGCCGGTGAGTTCGGCCACACCACGATCGCCTACGAAGGCCCGCGCTGCGCGTGCGGCCGGCGCGGCTGCGTCGAGGTGATGCACAACTCCGCGGCCACCACGGAGGAGGCCGCGCGGCTGCTCGGCATCGGGCTCGCCGACCTGGTCCAGGTGCTCGACCTGGAACGCATCGTGCTGTTCGGGCGGGCCGTGCGCGCCGCGCCGGAGGTCTACCGCGACACCGTCGCCGGTGAGCTGCGCGAGCTGCTGCCCGTGCCGCACTGGCAGCGGATCGACGTCGAGCTGAGCACCTTGAGCGAGGACGCGGTGGCCTTGGGTGGGGCATTCGAGGTGCTTGCCGGGTTCTACGAAACGCCGAAATGACAGGCTCCTGACCAGCCAGGCGATAACATCCGCGGCGTGCCCGACCAAGCCACCGACGAAGAGCCGGACGCGGCTCCCCGCACGCTGACCCCAGCCGAGCGGATAGTGCCCAGCTGGACCGACCCGCTGGCGGCCGCGGCGACGAGACCACTGGGCGGCCCGCTCGGCGAGCACGCCGCGATCGGCAGGCACTGGTTCTGGTCACCGCAGCGCGTCGGCCTCGCGGTCGCGATGCTGGCACTGGTCGTGTGCTGGTTCGGCAAGGCCTCGTGCATCCAGCAGTACACCGACTCCAGCGGCGCCAACCAGCTCGACTGGCGGGCCGGGCGCCCGTTCGTCGCGATGTGCTACTCCGACATCGTCCCGCTCTACAGCTCCGAGCGGCTGAACGACCCGCACACGTTCCCGTACGTCTCCTCGTGGAAAGAGGACACGCAGACGGCGGAAAACCAGACGCGGTACATGGAGTACCCGGTGGTCAGCGGGCTCTTCCAGTGGGTCAACGCGAAACTGGCGGCGGGCTGGCTCTCGCTCGCCGACTCCGGCTGGCTGCCCGGCGCGCTGCCGGTGGCGATCTACTTCGACATCTCCGCGTTCTGGCTCGCGCTCGCCTGGCTGGTCACGGTCTGGGCGACCGGCCGCACGATGAAACGCCGGCCGTGGGACGCGTTGCTGGTGGCGGCCTCGCCGCTGGTGCTGGTGCACGCGTTCACGAACTTCGACGCCATTGCCACGGCGTTCACCGCCGCCGGGCTGCTCGCCTGGTCACGCCGGCGCCCGGAGGTGGCCGGCGTGCTGCTCGGCCTCGGCGCGGCCACGAAGCTGTATCCGCTGTTCTTGCTCGGCGTGCTCTTCGTGCTCTGCCTGCGCGCGGGGAAACTGCGCGCGTGGGGGAGAACGGCGCTGTTCACCGTGCTCGCCTGGCTGGTCGTGAACGTCCCGTTCATCCTCGTCGCGACCCGCGGCTGGTGGGAGTTCTTCCGGCTCAACACCCTGCGGCCGATGGACCCGGACTCGCTCTACAACGCCTTCTCCTACGCCACCGGCTGGACTGGCTTCGACGGCGTGCTCCAAAAAGGACAGACACCGGTCTGGCTCGACATCGTGGTCGCGGCGCTGTTCCTGGGCTGCTGCGCGGGAATCGCGTACATCGGGCTGACCGCCCCGCGACGGCCACGGCTCGGGCAGCTCGCCTTCCTGGTGGTGGCGGCGTTCCTGCTGACGAACAAGGTGTGGAGCCCCCAGTACTCGCTCTGGCTGGTGCCGCTGGCGGTGCTCGCGATCCCGCGCTGGCGCCTGCTGCTCGGCTGGATGGTGATCGACGCGCTGGTCTGGGCGCCGCGGATGTTCTACTACCTCGGCACCGACCACAAAGGACTGCCGGAGGGCTGGTTCCTCGGCACGGTGGTCGTGCGCGACCTCGCCGTCATCGGCCTGTGCGTGCTGGTGATCCGCGAGATCTACCGCCCCCGCACCGACCTCGTCCGCCTCTCCGGCGACGACGACCCGGCCGGTGGCGTGCTCGAACGCACCCGCGACCGCGTACGGCTGCAAGGGTTCCGCAGCCGACCGTCGAGGGCCGCGCACGCGGCGCCCCGGCGCGCCGAAAGTCCGTGAAAGCCTCCGTCCCACGCGGGTGAGGAGGCCTTCACGGACTCTGCCTCCCTTGCCTCAGCCGACCTGCTTGCGCAGGTAGGCGATGTCCGCGGCCTGCCCGTCGCCGGGGGTCTCGACCACCACGGGGGCGCCGGCCTGGCGCACGACCTCGGCGAGCACCTCCGGGTCGATCGTGCCGTCGCCGTCGACCACGTTGGCGTGGCGGTCGCGGTTGGAGCCGAACTCGTCGCGGGAGTTGTTGAGGTGCACCAGGTCGATCCGGCCGGTGATGGCCTTGACCTTCGCGACGGCGTCGGCCAGGTCCCAGCCCGCGGCGTAGGCGTGGCAGGTGTCGAAGCAGAAGCCCGCGCCGAACTCGCCGACCTTGTCCCAGAGCCGCGCGATCACGTCCAGCTCGCGGGTCATCGCGTTCTCGCCGCCCGCGGTGTTCTCGATCAGGATCGGCACGGCGAAGCCGCCCTTTTCGGCCTCGCGCTCGAAGAGCTTGCGCCAGTTGGCCAAACCGGCCTCGACGTCGTCGCCGGCGGTGACGTGACCGCCGTGCACGATGAGCCCCTTCGCACCGATCTCGGCCGCGCCGGCCGCGTGCTGCGTGACGTTCTTACGGGATGGGATGCGAATGCGGTTGTTCAGCGACGCGACGTTGATCAGATAGGGCGCGTGGATGAACACCTCGACGGGTGCCGCCTTGATCGCCTCGCCGTGCGGATGCGGCTTCGGCGCCTTCCATCCTTGCGGGTCAGACAGGAAAAACTGGACGACCTCGGCTTCTCGCTCGGCGACGGCGGCGAGCGGATCGTCGTCTCGGACATGGGCGCCAATCTTCATGCGAGCACGCTACCCCCGAGTGAATCCCCACCGGAGAGCCCAGTTCGTCACGCTCGTGGAGTACCGTGAGCGCGTTCCGTGATCCAGTCTGGGGCCGACGGAGGGCTTGTATGGGGAAGAACGCCGCCCGGATCACCGCGTTGGGGATCGCCGCCGCGGTACCGGTTCTGTCCGCCGCGATCGCCCTTCCGGCGACCGCCGCCGCGGACACCAGCCCCACCATCGGCGGCAGTTGCCCGGCCACCCTGCAGAACGGCAAGGACGGCCAGGGCCTGACCGTCGACGCGGGCGCCCCGCTCAACGCGCCGAACCGGCTCACCGTCGGCCTCGACTCGAAGTCGAAGCAGGCCGACGGCCAGAACAACCTGCTGAACCTGCCGGTCGGCGACGTCGTCCGCACCCTGGGTGTCGGCGAGGTCCCGCTGGTCGGCGACGCGGCGAGCAACACCGTCTGCCCGCTGGTGCAGGGCGCGGCCAACGGCGTCGGCAACACCACGCAGGGGCTGATCGGCGGCGTCCAAGGCGCGCTGCCCCCACCTCCGGGCACCCCGCCGGGTTCGCCTCCTGGCACCCCGCCGCCGGGCGGTTCACCGGGCAGCCCGAACCCCGGCGGCAGCAGCCTCGACCCGGTGGCCACCGGCCCCGGCGACGTGCTGGCCGGCTTCGACTCGATCGCGGGCGTGTTCACCAACGCCGCGATGCTGCCCGCCAGCTTCGTCCAGGCGCCGGTGATCACCCAGGTCATCCCCGGCAAGATTCCGGACCAGCCCCCGACCGTCGACGAGAAGAAGTCCGGCAGCGCGCAGGCCCTGCCCGCGGTGGCGCCGCCGGCGAAGCTGCCGATGCTGATCGCGGTGCTCGCGCTGGCGGTCGTCGCCGCGGCGCTGGTGCGCGCGTGGCTGCGCCGCAAGCCCGCCTGACCCGACTTTCCCTTACTCACCACGAGTGACGCCCGCTTCCACCCGAATGCCGGACATCGGTGGCTGAGCGGGCGTCACTCGTTTTCGTTACCGTCGTTGTCCTGGGGAGAGAAGCTCGGCGGGATGCGGTGAAGGGGTCGGCGACCATGCAGCATCGGACACGGAGGGCCACCGCGGTGGGGGCCGCCGCCTTCGTTCTGGCGGGCTCGGCCGTTTTCGCCGCCCCTGGCACCGCTTCGGCGGACACCGTCACCGCGAAATGCGGGGACACCGTCACGGTCAAGCCCGGTGACGTCGTTTCCACGCCGTTCGGTTTGAAGACCGTGACGGACGGACTGACCAGCCTCGTCGGCGGGCTGCTCGGCGGGCTGTGCCAGGTCACCGTGAAGGTGGTCGACACCGTCGTCGCGCCGGTCCCGGTGCTCGGCGCCCCGGCCGCGAGCGCGGTCAACCAGGCGGTCCAGGGCACGACCAACGGACTCGGCAAGACCACCGGCGCCCTCGGCAACGCGCTCAGCGGCGGCCGGTCCGCGCCGCAGGGCCCCGGCCCCGGCGGCAGCCCGCAGCAGCCGCCGAACGGTGGCGCCCCGCAAGGTGGCGCACCCGCCGGTCAAAGCCCGATTCCGGGTGTGAACAGCCCGCTGCTGCCGTCGTCCGGCGGTGGCGCCGGCCCGCTGTCGACGCTGTTCCCGAACTTCACCAGCCTGCCCTTCGGCTACAGCACCGGCTACTCGCCGATGCGCGACTACAGCAACATCCCGATGGCGATGGCCGGCCTGTTCAGCCCGTCGCCCGCATTGCGGTACGGCAGCCAGATCCCGGGTTACCAGCCGCAGTACGGCCTCTCGAACCCGGCCGGCCCGGCGTCGGGCAGCGCGGGCGTGCAGAACGCCGGGCAGGCCGAGGCGTTGCCGACCGACGGCAACTCTCACACGAACGGGTTGGACTGGCCCATGCTGGTCGCCGTTTTGGCACTCTCCGGAGTCAGCGCGGGCCTGGTGCGGACCTGGGTACTCCGCCGAATGGCCGCTTCTGCTTAGGCCGACTCGCCAGTATCTTTTGCAGGTCCCGGTCGTTATTCCTGTGACAATGGCCGACGCCCCGGACCCTTGGAGGACAGTGCTCGTGCGGAAGACCCCCACCTGGCAGAGAACCCGTCGAGCACTCACTGTCACCGCACTGGCCGCCCTGGTGACGGGCGGCGCGTTCCTCGGCTCCGGCACCGCCTCGGCGGCGACCACGCTGGCCGGCACCTGCAAGGGCTCGGTGAGCGGCAGCATGGGCGACAGCGTCGCGCTGCCGGGCTCCTCGGTGAAGGACGTCGTCCGCCAGGCCGCGCAGGAGCAGGTCGGCCTCTTCAACTTCCTCACCGTGTGGCCGGACGCACTGGCGAACACCATTGCCGGCAAGGGAAACCTCGACGTCGGCCAGATCCCGGACGCCGCGGCCGGCACCATCGCCGGCGACGCGATCGGCACGACCGTGTCCACCGCGCTGAAGGGCTCGAGCGGCCTCGGCCTCACCAGCGGCACCCAGAACCAGGTGCTGACCGCGATCAAGAACAAGGTCGCCTCGGCCTGTGCGCTGACCACGCTCGCCACGAACTACACCGCGCCGTCTTCCTCGGCGCCGGCCAGCGGCCCGTCGACCGGCTCGTCCTCGAACCCGGGCACCGGCGGCTCCCCGCTCGCCAACCTGGTCCCGGGGAACAACGGCGGCACCGCGCCGCAGCGCGACTACAACGGCATCCCCACCGCGACGCCGGGCACGGCGACCGCCCCCGGCATCCGCTACCCGGCGAACGGCGCCCTGCCCGGTGACGCCTCGGCCCCGCAGGTGGGCGGCCAGAACAGCGAGGGCCAGGGCCCGGACATCCGCAACGCGGGGAACGCCGAGTCGCTCGCGACGCCGGGCAGCGCGAACGACGTCCAGCTGCCGATGCTGCTCGCGGTGATCGTGCTCGCCGGCGTGACGGCCGGGCTGGTGCGCACCTGGGTGCTGCGCCGGGTCTCCTGACGCTGCCTGCGCGACCCGCCGCGCGGGACTGTCGGTGCCCCCGAGTACGCTTACCTGGACAAACCCTCCTGCCACGGACAGTCCGTGGCCGCGAGCCCATAGGAGGTGAGTGGTTATGTCACGCCATTACGAGGTAATGGTCATCCTGGACCCCACGCTCGACGAGCGCACGGTCGCCCCGACACTGGACAACTTCCTCAACGTGATCCGCACTTCGGGCGGAAGCGTCGAGAAGGTTGACGTCTGGGGCCGTCGTCGCCTTTCGTACGAGATCA
This sequence comes from Amycolatopsis sp., assembly GCA_036502365.1. Classification (GTDB taxonomy): domain Bacteria; phylum Actinomycetota; class Actinomycetes; order Mycobacteriales; family Pseudonocardiaceae; genus Amycolatopsis. The sequence continues at coordinate 2,910 of DASXYS010000086.1, read as the reverse complement.
AGAAGCACGCCGAGGGCATCTACGCGCTGCTGGACCTGAACTCCGACGCGGACGCCGTCAAGGAGCTCGACCGCCAGCTTTCGCTGCAGGAGACCGTGCTGCGCACGAAGGTCATGCGTCGCGAGGTCAAGCGCGCCGCGGCCAAGCCCGCTGCTGCCGCTGCGCCCGCTGCCGCCAAGGCCTGATCCGAAGGGACGCCACCCGTGGCTGGAGACACCGTCATCACGGTGATCGGGAACCTGACTTCCGACCCGGAGCTGCGCTTCACCCCGTCCGGTGCGGCGGTCGCGAACTTCACCGTCGCGTCCACCCCGCGCACCCTCGACCGCCAGTCGGGCGAGTGGAAGGACGGCGAGCCGCTGTTCCTGCGCTGCAACATCTGGCGCCAGGCGGCGGAGAACGTCGCCGAGTCGCTGACCCGCGGTGCCCGCGTGGTCGTGCAGGGCCGGCTCAAGCAGCGGTCCTTCGAGACCAAGGAAGGCGAGAAGCGCACCGTCGTCGAGCTCGAAGTCGACGAAATCGGGCCCTCGCTGCGCTACGCCACGGCGAAGGTCAACAAGGTCAGCCGCGGTGGCGGTGGCGGCGGTGACTTCGGCGGCGGCGGTGGCGGCGGCTTCAACGGCGGTGGCGGCGGTGGCGGCAACCGCGGTGGCGGAGGCGGCGCGCCCGCCGACGACCCGTGGGGCTCCGCGCCCCCCGCAGGTGGCGGCGGCGGCGGTTTCGCCGACGAGCCCCCGTTCTGATCTCGTATTCATTACCCAAGATTTGATTCCAGGAGTAGACAGTGGCCAAGCCACCCATCCGTAAGCCCAAGAAGAAGGTCTGCGTTTTCTGCAAGGCCGAGAAGAAGGGCCGCCCGGAGCTGATCGACTACAAGGACACCAACCTGCTGCGGAAGTACATCTCCGACCGCGGCAAGATCCGTGCCCGTCGCGTCACCGGCAACTGCAGCCAGCACCAGCGGGACATCGCCATCGCGGTGAAGAACTCGCGCGAGATGGCCCTGCTTCCCTACACCTCGACTGCCCGCTGAGGAGGCTCGTCATGGCGAAGATCATTCTCACCACGGACGTGGCGAACCTCGGCGGCCCCGGCGACATCGTCGAGGTCAAGGACGGCTACGCCCGCAACTACCTGCTGCCCCGCGGCTACGCGATCGCGTCCAGCAAGGGTGCCGAGAAGAACGTGCGCACCATCAAGCGCGCACAGGAGTCCCGGCGCATCCGCGACCTCGACCACGCCAAGGAAATCAAGGCGACGCTCGAGGGTCTCGGCGCGATCCCGCTGACCGGCAAGGCGGCGGAGGGCTCGAAGAAGCTCTTCGGCTCCATCACGGCCGGCGAGATCGTCGACGCGATCAAGGCCGCCGGCGGCCCGCTGCTCGACAAGCGTGTCCTGGAGCTGCGCGACCACATCAAGACGGTCGGCAAGCACTCCGTCGGCGCCCGCCTCCACCCGGACGTCAAGGTCGACGTCCGCCTCGAGGTCAAGGCCATCGCGAACTGACGCTCTGCTCGTTTCAAAAGCGGGGCGCTCCCAATTTCCTTGGGGGCGCCCCGCTTTTGTCGTTCTCCGGAACCGGCGGCGGCACGGGCCCCACGCTGAGTTAGCATCCGAGTCGCTTCCGTACCGAAGAGGGGGACTCTCCGTGCGCATTTCCCGCACCGTGCAGCTAACCGCCGCCACACTCGGCGCCCTGTGTCTGCTCACCGCCTGCAGCGGCGCCTCGTCGAACTCTTCGCCGTCCCCGGTCCCGAGCAACACTTCAGCGGGCGACGGACCGAAGGTACCGGCATCGCTACCGACTCAAGCCCTATTCAGCGACCCGTGCAGCATCCTGACCGCCGCAGAGGCGGACGAGGTCGGCCTGGCTTCGCCGGGCCGGAAGCGCACCTCGGGTCTGCAGGGCTGCACCTGGACGTCTTCAGCGACGGAATTGAACCAAATCGGGCTGACGCCACTACCCCAGAACACCGGCGGCATCAGCGACATCTACGCCAACAAACCACACTCGGTGTACTTCGAGCCCGTCGACATCAACGGCTACCCAGGTGTGTACACCGATATCCAAGACGCGCGCGCCGACGGCAGCTGCACGCTCTGGGTCGGCGTCACCGACCAACTCGCAGTCTCGGTCATCCCGCAGATCCAGAGCGGCCCGAACAAGAGCGACCCGTGCGCCCTCGCGAAGAAGTTCGCAATCGCGATGGTGACGCACCTGAAGGCATCGTCATGAGCCCAGGCCTCTCGGGAGAAGCGGCACATCATGGCGAATGATGTCAACGCCATCGGCGTCGACGCCCGCCTCGATGTCCAGCTCGTCGCGAACCGACGCCCGCTCCAACCTTGAAAGCGGGGCGCTCCCATCTCTGGGGATTGCCCCTGCTTTTTGTTGTTCGCCGGAACCGACAGCGCGGCCTGCCACGCTGAGTTAGCATCCGAGTCGCTTCCGTACCGAAGAGGGGGACTCTCCGTGCGCATCTCCCGCACCGTGCAGCTAACCGGCGCCACACTCGGCGCCCTATGTCTGCTCGCCGCCTGCAGCACCCAGACCGACAGCGGCAACAAACCGTCCGCGGCGCCCGCTCCGTCGAGCGCCGACGTAGCCGCGAACCTCAAGGTCTCGGCCCCGCTGCCCACCGGTGACTTGCTCTCGAACCCCTGCGCGGTCATCGCGCCCAGCCAGTACGACGCGCTCAATTTTGCCGGCGCCGGCACGAAGTCGGACACCGCCGGCGACCCGAGCGTCGGACCGGACTGCCGTTGGGTGTCCAAGAAGAACGACGGCAACGTCATTTTCATCGGCTCGCTGCCGGGTAACAAGAACGGCATCAGCGACATCTACGCCGGCAAAGCGCAAGCCGCGTACTTCGACCCCGTGACTGTCGACGGGTACCCGGGCGTCCTCAG